>NZ_JBNCKS010000003.1:94889-192401 GCF_049841635.1 Micromonospora sp. DT44
CGTCGGCTCGATAACCGTAGCGCACCGACCCGGGGCACCGCAAAGCGACTCCGATACCGACGTCAGCCCAGCCAGTTCTCGATCGCCGCCACCGCCCGCCGACTGTCGGCGTCCACCTGCGCGCGCTCGGCGGCGGTGTACTCCCAGCCCTGCTCCCAGAGCACCGTCACCACGTCGTCGACCCGGACCGCCCGGACCAGCCGCACCTCGTACGCGCCCGGGTTACCCATGCCCGGCGGGTACGGCGCCCGCAGCTCGAACAGCACCGACTCGTCGCCGTACGCCCCCGGGTCCAGCAGTCGCTGCCGCCAGACCCGGGTGTCGTCGGGCATCTTCTGCTCGGGGCAGGCACGCACGGCCTGCCGCAGCTCCCGCAGCGCGTCGTCGGCGCGGCCGGGACGGTAGATGGTGATGCTGTGCCGGTAACTGCCGTCCGGCACATTCCCCGCCGGGGTCTCCGGCCGCTTGTAGGCGATCGACCGGGCGCGGCGCTGCACCACCGCCGACTCGCTGGCGTACCGGGCGCCGCACAGCGTCGGCAGGACCGGCCCCGCGGCGGTCGATTCCAGACCGGTCCGGTTGGCGACCGCCAGGACGAAGAAGGCCCGGTCCGGGATCGAGGTGGGCGGGTCGACGGTGGCCTGGCCGGTGGGCGCGACCGGCCGCGTACCCCCGGCGGTGGTGTGCGACGGCGTGGGGGACGACGATTGCGGCGTGGGCGGCGCGGACGCCGACGGGGTGGGCGTGGAACTGCCCGCGACCGACGGCGGGGCCGGTGTGTCAGCCGGTGGCGGCAGCGGCACGGACCCGTCCACGGGGAACGCCAGGCGTCCGCCGACGGCTACCCCACCGAGCAGCACCGCCACCGCCAGCGCGCTACCCGCCGCTCGGACGCGGGCCCGCCGGTCGGCGTGCCGCCGGACCTCCTCGGGATGTGCCACCGTCACGTCGTCCGCGGCGACGGTGAGCGATCGGTACAGGTCGGAGAGTTCAGCGGACATCGTTCGCCTCCAGTTCGTCGATGTGGACGTCGGGCAGCAGTACGGCCAGCCGGCACCGGCCGCGGAACAACCAGGACTTGACGGTGCCGACCGGCACGTCGGCCTCCCGGGCAATCTCCTCGACGGACATGTCGAAGAGGTAGTGCAGAGCCAGCGCCTGTCGCTGCGCGGCCGGCAGTTGACGGAGCGCGCTCACGAGCAGCACCCCGTCCTCACCCGGAGGGGGCGCGGTCGACGGCGGACCGCTGCGGCTCAGCAGGACCCGCCGACGGTGCAGGTGCCGCCAACGGTCGTTCGCCAACCGGGAGACCACCAGTCGCAGCCACGCCTCGGGCGCCGGATGCTCGGCGAGCCGCCCCCACTGCCGCCACGCCCGCGCGAACGCCTCCTGCACGACGTCCTGCGCCTCGGTGTGGTCACCGGTCACCGCGTAGCCGTACCGGATCATCCGCCGGACGGCGCCCCGGTAGAAATCGTCGAAGCTCTGTGCGTCCCTCACGACTGCCCCCTTGTCCGCGCCCCGATGCATCAAGGACGGCAGGGGGCCGGCCGGGGTTGCGGGTCGGCTGAACAGAGCGTGTCGGAGAGGCGACAGGCCGGCATGCCGTACGGATACGACGGAGCCCCCGACGTCCGGACCCGGGCGGGTCCGACGTCGAGGGCTCCGGTGTGGCTCCCGAGCGGCTGGTCAGCCGCCCGGCGTGGCACTCGGGGTGCCGGACGGCGGGGGCGCGCCGCCGCTCGCCTGCTGCGCCTGCTGGAACGCGGTCAACGCCTCGTCCAACGCCTTCAGCGCGCGGCCGTACCGCTCGAAGTCCCCGGAGGTCTGTGCGGCGCGGACCTCCGTGATGGCGGACTGCACCCGGTCCGCGGCGGCGGCCAGCTCGCCGGCCGGCGGGGTGGTGCTGCCGGGCGTCGGGGTCGCGCTCGGGGTCGCGCTCGGCGACGGGCTGGTCGGGTTGCCGCCCGTAGTGGGCGGCGGCGAGGTGCCCTGCCCGGCCTTCTTACCCTGATCGACCAACTGCTTGATGCCGTCGTTGATGTTGTCGGCGAGCGCCACGAACGAGCCGCCGTCGCCGTAGGAGAGCAGCACCTTCTGCAACAGCGGGTACGCGTCCTGCTGGTTGCTCTTCACGTAGACCGGCTCGACGTAGAGCATCCCGTCGGCGAAGGGCAGCGACAGCAGGTTGCCGTACTGCACCTGCGCCTGGTTGCTGGAGAGCAGGTTGAGCTGCTGACGGATGTTCGCATTGTTGGTCATCTGCTGGTGCACCTGCACCGGCCCGGAGATCCGGGTCTGGTCCGGCAGCTCCAACACCTCGAGCCGCGGCTTGCCGTCGACGTACGACCCGGAGATCAGCGCGGCCAGGTTCTGCCGGCCGTTCGGGGTGACCGCCGAGGTGAGCTGGAAGCGCGGGCTCTCCTGCCCCGGGAACTGGGTGAAGAGGTAGTACGGCGGCTGCTTCTGGCCGCTGTCCGGCGCGTCCGGCACGTTCGGCACCTGCCAGAAGTCCTGCGCCGAGTAGAAGTCACCCGGGTTGGTCACGTGGAACTTGGTGAGCAGGTTGCGCTGCACCTTGAACATGTCCGCCGGGTAGCGCAGGTGCTCGGTCAGCTCGGGCGGGATGTCCGCCTTCGGCTTGATCAGGTCACCGCCGAAAGCCTTGTTCCACGCCTTGAGCACCGGGTCGGTGTCGTCGTACTCGTAGAGCGTCACGGTGCCGTCGTACGCGTCGACGGTGGCCTTCACCGAGTTGCGCATGTAGTTGACGTTCTCCCGGGCCAACTGGAAGGTGCCCCGGTTGGTCAGCTCGTCGGTCGTCTCGACCTGGAGGTTGACGCGCTCGGCGTACGGGAAGGTCGCGGCCGTCGTGTAGCCGTCGACGATCCACTGCACGCGGCCGTCGACCACCGCCGGGTACGGGTCGCCGTCCAGGGTGAGGAACGGCGCGACCTTCTCCACCCGGTCCCGGGGGTTACGCACGTACAGCAGCTTGGAGTCCTTGTTGATCGCCTCGGTGAGCAGGAAGTTCGACTCCTGCTCCTTGATGGCGTACAGCAGGCGCCGGCTGAAGGAACCGATCTTGACGCCGCCCTCACCGGTGTAGGTGTAGGACTCGCCGCCACCCTCACCGACCGGCCTGTCGAACTCGGCCTTCTTGTTCGGGTCGGACTGCCCGACGATCGCGTAGTCGTCGGCCGCCATCCGCTCGCCGTAGTAGATGCGCGGCTGCTTGGCGGGAATCTGCTCGGTCTGCGAGGAGCACGCCTCCTGGGTCCGCTCGCCGAGGAAGCCGGAGACGAAGAAGGGCTGCCCGCCGCACACCACCTGGTTCGCCGGGGCGGCCACCAGGCCGTACCCGTGGGTGTAGACGGTGTGCCGGTTGATCCAGGTGTTCTGCTGGTCGGTCAGCTCACCGTAGTTGATCTCCCGGACGCCGACGACGTAGTCGGAGGTCTTGCCGTTCACCCCGTACCGGTCGATGTCCAGCTTGGGGCCGAAGTCGTAGAAGCCCCGCACCTGCTGGAGCTGGGTGTACGTCTCGCTGACCAACTGCGGGTCGAGCAGCCGGACGTTCGACACGACGGACGTGTCGGTGGCCAGGTTCGCCGGTGGCGTGAGGTTGTTCGCCGCGTACGGAGTGGTCTCCGTCCCGCCCAACCCGAACGCCGCGCGTGTCGCGTCGATGCTGCGCTGGATGTACGGCGCTTCCTTGTCCTTGGCGCTCGGCTTCACCTCGAAGGTCTGCACCGCCCACGGGTAGATGCCGCCGATCGCCACCGCGGAGACGCCCAGCAGGGCGAGCGAGATGCCCGGCCACACCAGGTTCCGCATCCAGGCGTTGGAGAACACGATGATCGCGATGGCCACCACGACCGAGATGTACGCCAGGATCTCCTTCGCCGGCAGCAGCGCGTTGACGTCCGCGTAGCCGGCGCCGTAGAGCTTGGCGCCCTCGTTGTACTCCAGCAGCATCGCCCGGCGGTCCAGCACGTACGCCAGGGCCTTGAGCAGGACGAACACCGCGACGAGGCTGCTCAGGTGGGCGCGCGCCGCGTTGCTCATCCGGTCACCGACGCCCTGTAGGCGAACCCCGCCGAAGAGGTAGTGCACCGCCAGCGCGCCGATCAGCGCCAGCACCACGGCGGTGAAGCCGACACCGAGCAGGTAGCGCCAGAACGGAAGCTGGAAGACGTAGAAGCCGATGTCGACCCCGAACTCCGGGTCCTTGATCCCGAAGTCACCACCGTTGCGGAACAGCAGCCACTGGTTCCACCGGCTCTGCGCGGACAGGCCGGCGAAGAGGCCGATCACGGCGGCGGTCAGCGCGATCCACGTGCCGAGGCGCGGGCTCAGCGCCATCCGGTAGCGCTCCAGCGTGGCCTGCTCCACCGAGTGCGGTCGCAGCCGCGGCCGCAGCCGGTACGCCAGCCACAGGTTGCCGCCGACGACCACCGCCATGCCGAGGCCGATGGCGAGGAAGAGCAGCAGTCGGGTGACGAGCACACCCGTGAAGACCTCGGTGTAGCGCACCTCGTCGAACCAGAGCCAGTCGGTCCACGCCTGGACACCCCAGCCGAGCAGGGTGAAGAGCACGAACACCCCGACCAGGACGGCGATGGTGACCCGGCCGCGCCGGCTCATCCTCGGCAGAGGGCTGCTGCTACGCATTACCACTGTTGGCTCCGCACGCTCGATGTGATCGGCTCCGATCAGGCACCCAGAGTACGGGGTGTTCCTGAGCGTGTCGGGGCACGGTCACACGGGTCAGCAGCGGGTCGGCTGACCACCCGCGCGCAGCGTGTCCAACGCGGTCAGCGCCTCGTCCAGCGAGCCCACCTTCAGCAACGGCAGGTCGGGCTGTGGGTTACGGACCGCCTCGGCGCAGTTGTCCGCCGGCACCAGGAAGACCTTGGCCCCGGCTCGCTTCGCGCCGACCAGCTTCTGGGCGATTCCGCCGATCGGGCCGACGGTGCCCTCGTCGTCGATGGTGCCGGTGCCCGCGATGACCTTTCCACCGGTGAGGTCGGCCGGGGTCAGCTTGTCCACGATGCCCAGCGCGAACATCAGGCCGGCGCTCGGCCCACCGATGTCCTCCAGGTCGATGCCGAGCGTGAACGGGTGCGGCTGCTGCTGGTCGATCTCGACCCCGATCCGCGGCCGGCCGTCCTGCTCCCGACTGGTCACCGTCGCGGTGGCCGGCGTGCCGTCGCGCGTGTAACCGATGGTCAGCGCCGTACCCGCCGGCTTGGCCCGGATCAGCTCGGTGACCTTGGCGGCCACCGGCACCGGCTTACCGTCGACCGAGGTGACCACGTCGCCGACCTTGAGCGCCCCGGCGGACGGGCCGTCCGCCGCGACCGTCTTGATCACCACCTGCACCGGGAAGCCCAGTTCCCGCAGCGCGGCGGTCTCGGCGCTGGTCTGCGACACCTTGAAGTCCTCGGCGTTGCGCTGCTCGACCTGCTCGGTCGACTCCCCCGGCGGGTAGACCAGCTCGCGCGGCACCACCGCCTCGTCGTCGGAGAACCAGCCGGCGATCGCCGAGCGGAGCCGGACCGTCGGCTGCACCCCCACCGTCGTCAGCCGCAGCTGGCCCGCCGACGTGGAGGTCTCCCGGCCGGTGACCTGGATGACCTCCTTACCGTCGGTCGTGCCGAGGGTGTTGACGGTCGGGCCCGGGCCGAGCACCACGTACGGAATCGGCACCCGGAGCACCCCGATGCTCAGCAGGGCGGTGAACAGGGCACCGAGCAGGACCGTCAGGCCACGACGTCTCATGCGCCAGAGCGTACCGATCGCCACCGTCCGGTCCGACGGATGCGTCACACGACTTCGCCCTCAGCGCAACGCCAGCGGCGACTACCTGGGGCGCGGCCCGCGTACCGTAGAGGTTGTGCCTGATATTCCGTTCGGTTTCGCGCTCCCGGGTGGGCAACCACCAGACCCCAACGATCCCGCGCAGATGCAGCAGTTCATGTCGCAGTTGCAGCACCTGCTCTCGGCGCCGGGCAGCGGGCCGGTCAACTGGGACCTGGCCCGGCAGGTAGCGGCCAGCCAGCTCGCCGCCGTCGGCGATCCGGCCGTGTCGCCGTACGAGCGCAACGCCGTCGAGGAGGCGTTGCGCCTGGCCGACCTGTGGTTGGAGCCGGCCACGTCGTGGCCGTCCGGTATCCAGTCCCCGGTCGCCTGGAACCGCAACGAGTGGATCTTCAAGACCCTCGACGTGTGGCGCAAGCTCTGCGACCCGGTGGCCAGCCGGATGGTCGGCGCGATGGGTGACCTGGTGCCGCCGGAGGCGCGCGCCCAGCTCGGCCCGATGCAGTCGATGGTGGCCACCCTCGGTGGCGCGCTCTTCGGCGGCCAACTCGGGCAGGCCCTCGGCTCGCTCGCCGCGGAGGTGCTCTCCGCCGGCGACATCGGGCTGCCGCTCGGCCCGGCCGGCACGGCCGCGCTCATCCCGGCCAACATCCGCGCGTACGGCGAGGGCCTCGAACTTCCCGAGGACGAGGTACGCCTCTACGTGGCGCTGCGCGAGGCCGCCCACCAACGGCTGTTCCAGCACGTTCCGTGGCTGCGCGGGCACGTGCTCAGCGCCGTGGAGATGTACGCCTCGGGCATCCGGGTCAACCGGGAGGCGATCGAGGAGGCGATGGGCCGGGTCGACCCGACCGATCCGGAGTCGATGCAGGCGATCGCCCTGGAAGGCATCTTCACCCCCGAGGACAGCCCGGCCCAGAAGGCCTCACTGGCCCGCCTGGAGACCGCGTTGGCCCTGGTGGAGGGCTGGGTGTGCCACGTGGTGGACAGCGCCGCCAGTGACCGCCTGCCCAACGTCGTACGGCTGGGCGAGGCGTTCCGCCGCCGCCGGGCCGCCGGCGGCCCCGCCGAGCAGACCTTCGCGGCGCTCGTCGGCCTGGAGCTGCGCCCGCGCCGGCTGCGCGAGGCGGCGGCCCTGTGGGCGGCGCTCACCCAGCACCGCGGCATCGAGGGCCGGGACGCCGTCTGGGGTCACCCGGACCTGCTCCCGTCGGACGACGACTTCGCCGACCCGGTGGCGTTCGCGATGAACGACATGGACCTGAGCGAGCTGGACAGCTTCGACTTCAGCGCCCCGGGCGGCGCGCACGAGAAGGCGCCGGGCGAGAAGGCGCCGGGCGAGTCCGACGACGAGGGCAACAACGACGGCGAGACCGACGACAGCGGCACGGACGGCGACACCAAGAACTGACGCGGCCAGGCCCGGACGCCCGCGCGAGCGGGCGTCCGCCGCCCTGATCCACTCGACTTCCTGGAAAGCGGGTTGTCCGCGCGGCTCGGACGCCGCGGTTCCCGGGAAGTCGAGTGGATCACGGTCACGACGCCCCCGACGGGCGGCGGGCCGGGCACGCCAACGGCGCGCCGGTCAGGCACGGCGGGCCAGGCACGCCAACGGCGCGCCGGTCAGGCAGGGCGGGCCGGGCACGCCGACGGCGTGCTGGTCAGGCAGGGCGGCCTGAGCCCGACAGCAGCGAACGGGTGGCCTCCCAGCCTTCGAAGGCCGGGTCCAGCGCGGCGAGGTCGGCCGGGCCACGCTGGCGTCGCCAGCCGGCCGTGACGGCGACGTCCCCTGGCTGGGGGGCGCCGACCCGGGCGTCGGCGGGCACTGCGGTGTCAAAGTCGAGCGGGGGCAACCACTGAGGCACGGGCAGCCGTACGGCCACTCCGAGCAGACCCGGGCCGCCGCCCTCGGCCGGGGCGACGGCGACCGACCGGGTGGTGAGCGGACGCAACAGCTTGCCGACGGTCAGCGCGGGCAGGTCGGGCACGTCACCCGCGAGGACTGCCGCCTGGTCGTAGCCGTCCAGCGTGGCGAACACCGCGTTCGGCGTCGGCTCCGGCACCTCGTGGACGGCGGTGCCGGGCCAGACCAGCGCGTCCGCCAGCGGACGGTCTGCCGGGGTCACGGCGACGGCCACGTCCACCTCGTTGAGGGTCGCGACCAGATCGATGACATCCTCGGCGAGCGCCGCGCGCCACTCCGCCAGGTCGATTCCCGGCGGCGACCACCGCACCGGTCCGAACATGACCACCACCACCCGCCGCGCCATGACCCGACCCTAACGCCCCGACCCACCGCCTCACCCACCCCACCGAGCCCGACGCCCCGACCCCACCTCGCCGAGCCCACCACGCCGAGCCCAACGCCCCTGACCCACCGCACCGCGCCAGCCCGGACGGGCCCAGTCGACCGGCGGGCCTGATGATCGACTCCACATCGGCGAAGTCGGGGCATCCCGACGCCAGGACCCCCCCGACATCAGCGACCTGGAGTCGATCAAGGCCGGGCCGGGCCGGGCCGGACAGGCCCGGGCAGGCAGGCCCGGGCAGGCCCGGGCAGGCAGGCCGGGCAGGCCCGGGCAGGCAGGCCGGGCAGGCCCGGGCAGGCAGGCCGGGCAAGGCCAGGCAGGCCGGGCAAGGTCACCGGCCGGGTTGGGCAAGGTCACCGGCTGGGTTGGGCAAGGTCACCGGCTGGGTTGGGCTGGACCAGGGGCGGGGTCAGGTGGGGACGGGGGCGCAGGATGCGGCGGCGACGCCCTCCAGGTAGCCGCGCGCACGCTCCGACTTGGGGTACCGGCCGACGAGCCCCCAGAAACGAGCGTTGTGGCTGGGCACGATGAGGTGGGTCAACTCGTGCAGCAGCACATAGTCGATCACCCAGTCGGGCATGTCCTGGACGCGATGTGAGATGCGAATGCTGCGGTCGGCGGGGGTGCACGAGCCCCAGCGGCCGTTCTGGTTGGTGACCCATCGGACGCTGGCCGGCACGGCCTTCTCGCCGTAACCGCCCAGGTAGAGGTCGATCAGCCGGCTGGCCCGGGCGACGAGTTCGTCGTCGGAGCGGGCCAGTCGACCCTCGCGGGCGGCGAGCCGCGCCAACATGCGGTCGACCCACTCGCTCTCCTCGGCCCGGGAGAACTGGTCCGGGATGAGGACGACCACCCGTTCACCGTCACGGTACGCAGACACCGTGCGTCGCCGACGCTGGCTGCGCCGTACCTCGACGACCGGCTTACGCGTCCCCGCCATCACTGGGCCGCGCAGCCTCGGCTACGTGTCACGAGGGAAAGCTAATGCGTACTGACCAGGGGTCCGCAAGAGTTAACCGCGCGACACGCGCCCAGAAAATGGTGATTGGTCGCCCGGCGTCCCGAAAATTTCTTGACCGGACCACCACCGAAGTGCCATCACGCCGTCTCGTCACCCACCGTGTACGCCGACGGCGGCACCGCGCGGTCCGCCCCTCCACCGTAGGTGATCACCGCGCTCGACGCTGCCGCGGGGGCACCCGCAGGGGTGGCTGTGAGGGTTTGGTCGGCGTGTCCCCGCCAAACTGACTTATCCGACCTAATTCGCCATGCACACTCTCGACGTCGACTTGCTCACAGTGACGATGCACAGCTGACATGGAACTGCCCAGACCTGGGTAGGGTCCGCGAACCAGCGGTCACGAAGGTGGCCGTGGAGTAAGCCCCAGCGCCGGCGCCCCGTGAGGTCCGCCGCCGGGCATTCCGCCGGAACCGTATTGACCGGCGGACGAGACGAGGAGGGCACCGTGGCCGACCAGGCCCAGACCTACAACGGTTACTGCGTGAAGTGCAAGGAGAAGCGGGACTTCGAGGGGCACGTGGAGGTCTCGAAGACCGGCATGAACATGGCCAAGGGCAAGTGTCCGGTATGCGGCACAACAGTGAACCGGATTCTCGGCAAGGCGAAGGTCTGACCCGTACGGATCTGCGGGGGCGGGACGGCCACACGGCCGTCCCGCCCCTGTTGCCGTTTTGGACGTAGGTGACTCTGTCGGGTGGCCGACAGCACGCGCAGTGGCCTGTGGATAACCCCGCAGATCCTGTGGACAAGGCTGGATACGGCCCCGGCCGCCTGTGGACAACGATCGACCCAGCGCACGGATGCGGTCACGATTCGTCACCATGAGTCGTACGCCACTGCCTCGTCCCACCCTGCTGCCCGGCCTCAGCCGGCTCTGGCGGGATCGGCACACCCTGCAGATCGGCCTCGGCCCCGGGCCTGCCGTACTGGTGGAGCTGACCAATCCGCGCACCGCTCACCTGCTCGATCTGCTGGACGGCACCCGCAGCGAGCGGGACGTACTGACCGAGGCCGGCGCCGCCCAGGTCGCCGCCGACGACGCTCGTACGCTGCTGGACGCCCTGCGGGCCGCAGGCCTGCTGGTGCCGGCGCACACCCTGCTCCCCCGCGACCTGGCCGGGCCGGTCCGGGCCCGGCTCGCCGCCGAGGCCGGAGCGTTGGCGCTGGCGGCAGCCCGGTTGCCCGGCACCCCGGCACAGGTCCTGCGCCGCCGGCGGGCGGCCCGGGTGCTGCTCACCGGCGGCGGGGCCCTCGGCGGACCGCTGGCGCTGGCGCTGGCCCAGGCCGGCGTCGGCCAGGTGATCCCGCACCTCAGCGGCCCGGTACGACCGATCGACCTGATCGGGACAGGCATTCCCGCCACCGAGTTGGGCCGGCCACTGGCCCCGGCGATCCGGGCTGCGGTCGACCGCGTCGCGCCGGGCACCGGCACCCACCCGGTCCGGGCCGCCCGGGTGGATCTGGTGATCCAGTTCGGCGCGGACCGTCCGCCCGCGCTGCTCGCCGCCGGTCTCGCCCAGCGCCGCCAACCGCACCTCATGGTGACCGTCCGCGAGGGTGTACCGGTGATCGGGCCGCTGGTCCGCCCGCCCGCCGGGCCGTGTCTGCGCTGCGTCGAGCTGCACCGGGCCGACCGCGACCCGGCCTGGCCGGGGCTCGCCGCTCAACTGGCGGCGGCGCGGCCGGTGACCGCCGGCGCGACCGGCACACTGTTCGCAGCGATCGGATACGCGGTGGCGGAGGCCCTGGCGCACCTCGACGGAGGCCAGCCCGAGACGCTGGGGGGCGCTGTGGAGATCTCCGGCGCGGGCCGGTTCCGGCGTCGGGGCTGGCCGCCGCACCCGGCGTGCGAGTGTTCGCGGAGCCGGGCGTACGCACCAGCCCGGCCGCACGGCAGCAGCGGGGCCCTCCGGTCGGTAACAATGGCGAAGTGACCGATATCCCGCGCCGGGCCGTTTCCCGGACCGCCAAGCTCGCCGCTCTGCCGCTCGGCTTCGCCGGGCGGACCGTCCTCGGCATGGGTAAGCGCGTCACCGGGCTCGCCTCCGACGTCATCTCGGCAGAGATCCAGCAGCGCACCGCCGAGCAGTTGTTCAGCGTGTTGGGGCAGCTCAAGGGCGGGGCGATGAAGTTCGGCCAGGCGTTGTCGGTCTTCGAGGCGGCCCTTCCGGAGGAGATCGCCGCGCCCTACCGGCAGGCGCTGACCAAGCTTCAGGAGGCTGCGCCGCCGCTGCCCGCCGCGAGCGTGCACAAGGTGCTGGCCGAGCAGCTCGGCCCGGATTGGCGCGACCGGTTCGTCGAGTTCAACGACACCCCGGCCGCCGCGGCGAGCATCGGGCAGGTGCACCGGGCACGGTGGCGGGAGCCGGGGTACGGCCCGTCCGGCGAGCCGAACAGCCGCGACGTGGCGGTCAAGATCCAGTACCCGGGGGCCGGTGACGCGCTCCTCGCCGACCTCAAGCAGCTCTCCCGCCTCGGCGGAATGTTCCGGGCCATCCAACCGGGCCTCGACGTCAAGCCGCTCCTCGTCGAGCTACGCGAGCGGATCACCGAGGAGTTGGACTACGAGCTGGAGGCCGAGTCGCAGCGCGCCTTCGCCGCCGCGTACGCCGACGACGACGAGATCTACATCCCGGGCGTCGTCTCCGCGTCGCCCCGGGTGCTGGTCACCGAGTGGGTGACGGGCACACCGCTCGCCGACATCATCCGGGAGGGCAGCGAGGAGCAGCGGGACGAGGCCGGCCGGCTGATGGCCACGCTGCACCTGTCCGCACCCCAGCGGGCGGGTCTGCTGCACGCCGACCCGCACCCCGGCAACTTCCGGCTCCTGCCCGACGGCCGGCTCGGGGTGATCGACTTCGGCGCGGTGGCCCGAATGCCGGAGGGCACGCCGGAGCCGATCGGTCTGATCGCCGGGCGGGCGTTGCGCGGGGACGCGGACGGCGTGGTGGCGGGGCTGCGGGACGAGGGGTTCATCGGGGCCACCGACGAGATCGACGCCGAGGGGGTCCTCGACTTCCTCCGCCCGATGCTGGAGCCCATCGCCGCCGACGGGTTCCGATTCACCCGGGCCTGGCTACGCGCCGAGGCGGCCCGGCTGGCCAGCCCTCGATCCCCCACGTACCAGTTGAGCCGGAAGCTCAACCTGCCACCGTCGTACCTGCTCATCCACCGGGTGACGCTCGGGTCGATCGGGGTGCTCTGCCAGTTGGAGGCCAAGGCCCCGTACCGGAGCATCCTGGAACGCTGGCTGCCCGGCTTCGCGCCGGTCGCCTGAGGACGTGAGGAAGGGCGGGTGCCGGTCGGCACCCGCCCTTCTGCGTGGGGTGGTACTAGAGGACGCCCAGGTCGCGCGCCGACTGGCGACGGCTGTTCATGGCGACGGTACGGGCGGATCGGGTTGCCTCAGTGCTCGTGGTGGTACGACCGGCCTGAGGCCGGCGCATTCGAGCCCTGGTCAGCGCTTCGTGGAGTAGTTGCATCTCGTAGGCGCTACTCGGAATGTTCAACATCGTCTTCTCACTCACTGCCGGTGCGACACCGGCGTCGTTGGAACGGATCGGGAACATGTCAGGCTGCCAGCCGGACCGCGCCTCGCACCTCGGACAGCCCACTGGCCGCCAGGCGCGCCTCGGCCTCGACACGGAGTGCGGCGTCACGAGCGACGTCCTCCTTGCGCGGACGGCCACGGGGCCGCTTGCGCGGGACGACCGCGCCACGCTCGAAGATCTCGCCGCCCCAGACGCCCCACGGCTCCGCTCGCTCCACCGCCCCGGCCAGGCACTCGACGCGCAGCGGGCAGTCCCCGCAGAGCGACTTGGCCAGCTCGAGCTCGGCAGGCGAGTCGGAGAACCACAGGTCGGGGTCGAACTTCCGGCAGGGCAGGTTCGCCTCCAACTCGACGCTCACGTCGATGGGGGCCAACGCCAGACTCATCTCCCGGTCACCTCTCTCTCACTTCGATCTCGTGGATCGCATTCCGACGTACTTACGGCGGGGCAAAAAACTGAGGCCGCGGATCCCGGTAATCGGGTTCCGCGGCCTCGAGGTGAGCCGGTGTCTGAGATTCAGACCGGTCTACCTCGAGGTGGAACGCCGCGGACATCCGTACGCTTCTTGGCGCCATCGATGCCCATGCCCGTGAAGCCACTGGTCCCCTGAACTCCGGCATTCGGCGCAACGGTCAGGATCAGCTCGGTCTGAACCTGGTGCACCTGCGGAGCCCACGGTCGGGTGGCCACGAGAGCCACCCGGACAGCCGACTGCGGAGCGCAGACAGACGGCATCGCCGCCAGACGCTCATAGGTGAAGATCTTCACGGGTGCCACCTCCCTCACGTTCCTCGGATCGACTGGACCAACCCCCGTGAGCAGCCGGAATGGCGCCGCTCGCGTGGTGTGTCCTGAGGTTATTCCTCGCCTGGGCACGAGGGCAAACGAATTTACGACGAGATTTCGAAAGTTTTCTCCGGGCAGACGTCGTCCACCCCCGCGCCCCCCACGAGCGCCAGCACCGACTCGCCGTAGAGGCCGAGTTTGCGGGGGCCGATGCCGGCGATCGCGATCAACTCCTCCGGCCGGCCGGGCCGCCGCTCCGCCAGCGCGGTCAACGTGGCGTCGGTGAACACCACGTACGCCGGGACCTTCTGCGCGCCGGCCACCCGCTGCCGCCACTCGCGCAGGCGTTCGTGCAGCTCGTCGTCGATGTCGGACGGGCAGGTGGGGCAGCGGCCGAGTTTGCGGTCCGGGCCGGCGAGCAGGGTGGCGCCGCAGATCCGGCAGGACACGATCTGCGTCCGACGCCGCTCGGGTCGCCGGGCCCCGCCCGTGGAGGCGCCGGCCCGCTCGGTGCCTCCGGAGCGGTCCAACTGGGGCAGGAACCGCGAGGGCCGCCGGGCCCGTCCGCCCGGCGACCGTGCGGCGGCGTACGACAGCCAGAGCCACTGCCGCGCCCGGGTGATCCCGACGTACAGCAGGCGGCGTTCCTCCTCCACCTGCTCGACGGTCTTGGCGTACGTGGTGGGCAGGGTGCCCTCGGCGAGGCCGACCAGGAAGACGGCGTCCCACTCCAACCCCTTGGCCGAGTGCAGGGACGCAAGGGTGACCCCGTCCACCGTCGGCACGTGCTGCTGGGCGGCCCGACGGGCCAGTTCCTCGGTGAAGTCGGTGAGGGTGACGGGACGCTCCACCGACGCGGCCTCGCCGATCGGCACCAGTTCGGGGGTAGCCGCGTACTCCTCGGCGAGCTGGACCAGCGCGGCCAGCGCCTCCCAACGTTCCCGGGCGGCGCCGCCGGCCGGGGGTGTGTCCGGCGCCCAGCCCACGGCGGTAAGGGCCTCGACGACGGCGGTCGGCAGCGGGGTCTCCCCCGGGATGGACCGGGTGGCCGAGCGCAGGGCGACCATGGCCTGGCGAACCTCGGTGCGCTCGAAGAAGCGCTCGGCACCCTGGACGACGTACGGCACGGCGGCCTCGGTCAGCGCCTTCTCGTACGCCTCGGACTGCGCGTTGGTCCGGAACAGGACGGCGATCTCCTTCGCCGGAGTGCCGGCGTCGATCAGCGACCGGCAGCGCGCGGCCACCGCGTTGGCCTCGGCGGGCTCGTCGGTGAAGATCCGCAGGTCGGGTTCCGGGCCCGGAGGGCGCTGTCCGCTCAACTCCAGTCGCAGCCGCGCCTCGGTGCCGCGCGCCTGGGAGATCACGGCGTTGGCGAGCCCGACGACCTGCGGGGTGGAGCGGTAGTCCCGGACCAGCCGGACCACCGTGGCGTTGCGGTGCCGGCGGGGAAAATCGACCAGGTACGCCGAGGTCGCCCCGGTGAACGAGTAGATCGTCTGGCTGGCGTCGCCGACCACGGTCAGGTCGTTGCGGCCGGCCAACCAGGCGTCCAACAACCGCTGCTGAAGTGGGTTGACGTCCTGGTACTCGTCGACCACGAAGTGCCGGTACTGGCTGCGGATCTGCTCGCCGACGTCCGGATGCTCCTCGATGCCCCACACCGCGGCCCGCAGCATGTCCTCGAAGTCGATCACGCCGTTGGAACGCTTGAGCTGCTCGTACGCGGTGAACACCTCGGCGACCTTCGCCGGCTCGTGCGGCGTGTCCCGCGGCGCGCGGGCCGCGGCCACGACGTAGTCCCCCGGCTCGACCAACGACGACTTGGCCCACTCGATCTCACCGGCCAGGTCCCGCGCGGCGGCCCGGTCGGCACGCATACCGACCCGCGCGGCGGCGAGGGTGACCAGCCGCACCTTGCTGTCCAGCAGCTCGGGCATGGCGCGACCGGCCAGCAGGCGGGGCGCGAAGTAGCGCACCTGGCGCAGCGCCGCAGCATGGAATGTGCGTGCCTGCACGCCCTGCGCCCCGAGCAGCGTGAGACGGTGGCGCATCTCGGCGGCGGCGCGGGCGGTGAACGTGACGGCGAGCACGTGCCGGGGAGAGATCTCACCGGAGAGCGCGCGGTGGGCGATCCGGGAGGTGATCGCACGGGTCTTGCCGGTGCCGGCCCCGGCCAGGATGCACACCGGGCCCGCCGGCGCGGTCACCGCGGAGCGCTGCTCCGGGTCCAGCCCGGCGAGTACGCCTTCCGACGCTGAGTGAACCCCCACAATCAGGAATCATCTCAGCTCCCCCGGGTGTTGTAGCGGACAGCCTCGGCTTGATCGGCAAGCCGGCGGCCAGAGCGGTTGGAGGATGCGATCATGCTGACGATGTATTCCACTCCCTGGTGCGGCTACTGCCACCGGCTGAAGTCGCAGCTCGACCGGGAAGGCATCGGGTATGAGGTGGTCGACATCGAGCAGGACCCGAAGGCCGCGGACTTCGTGATGAGCGTCAACGGCGGTAACCAGACGGTGCCGACGCTGCGTTTCGATGACGGCAGCGCCCTGACCAATCCGTCGATCGTGCAGGTCAAGCAGCACCTGGCGACGCTGAATGCCTGACTGGCAGGCGTAACGACCCTCGACGAACGGCCACCCCCGCGGGTGGCCGTTCGTCGTGTCCGGCCTCCCGTCAACGCCGGAACGGCCGCCGGGTGACCACGGTCACCGAGCTGTCGATACCAGCGTCGAGTGGGCGGCGTGGCCCCGGAAGGGCCGGCGGTGTGGTCTTCGCGCCGCCGGACGGCGCGCTGAGGTGTCGGCCCCGCCACAGGTAGACGCCGGCGGCCAGCGTCGCCACCCCGACCAGCACGAACAGGGCACGGTAGTCCAGGACGCCGACCAACAGGGCGCCCGCGCCGATGGAGAGCGCCTGCGGCCCGCTGATCAGCGCCTGGGTGGCCGCCGCCACCCGTCCGACCAGAGCGGGCGGCGTGCGCCGCTGGATGAGCGTGTGCAGACCCACCATCGTCAGCGGCAGCGAGACGCCGGCCAGCAGCACCGCCCCGAACCCGAGCGGCAGGTCGGGGTACGCGAGCGCGAGCGCCGCCGGAGCGAAGAACGCCACCCCGGCGGCCAGGGTGCCGACCTCGCCGAGTCGCCGGACCAGGACCGGTGAGCAGATCCCGCCGCACAGTCCGCCGACGCCCTGCACCATCACCAGCACGCCCACGAACGCGGCGTCGCGGTCCAGCCCCTGGTCGACGTACGCGAAGATCAGCGACTCGCTAAAGCCCATCACCAGCGACCCGAGCCCGTAGCCGACGAGGGCCCGGCGCAGCGCCGGCTCACCGGTCAGGTGTCGCAGGCCGGCACTCAGCTCGGCGGGCCACCGCAGCCGTACGGTGGGCGGCGGCTGTGCCGGGCTCGGTACGGCGGTCACCACCACGGCGGCGGTCACGAAGCCGAGCATGCCGACGCCGGCCAGCGCCCACCCGCCGAGCGCCGCGTAGAGCGCCGCGCCGACCAGGGGGCCGACCAACCGCAACCCCTGGCGTACGGTCTGCAGCACGCCGTTGGCCTCGGCCAGCAGATCCACGGGCACCAGTTGCCGGATCAGCCCGCTGAGCGCCGCGCCGAGCGTGATGGAGGACAGGCCGTACAGGGCGGCGACCAGGTAGACGCGCCACACGTCGCCCGCGTCGCGGACGCTGAACAGCGGTACGAGCAGCACCGCGGTGACCACGTTCGCGGCCACGAAGAAGGGTCGGCGCGGGTACCTGTCGACGAACCACCCGACCAGCGGTGCCATCGTCATCGGGGCGACAACGGCGAAGATGATGCCGCCGGCCAGCCCGTCGGAGCCCGTCAGGTCCTTGACCCAGATGGCGAGCGCGAGTAGCAGGATCGACTCGGCGGTCATGCTGGCCAGTAGGCCGCCGAACAGGAGACGGAAGTCGGGTCGGCGCAGGACGGTGCGCATGGGTCCCTCCGGCAGGGTGGCGTGCCCGGCTGGGCGCGGTCGACGAGGCTGGGACCGCGGGTCCGTCATCGTCCGGCGTACCCGTGGTCCATTTTTGGCAAGACACGCCCCCGCCGGAACCTCCGACACCGGTCGCGCCGTCCATACTGACCGTGGGGGGCGAATTTCATACAGTTACCGTCGCGTCTGCGGCGGACGACGGGAAAGAGGACACTGTGCCTCCTGCCGCACCCAGCCCAATCATGCGCCGCCGGCGGTTGGGCATCGAACTGCGCAGTCTGCGCGAGATCGCAGGCCTCACCGGCGACCAGGTCATCGAGCGGATCGGCTGGGCGTCCGCGTCCAAACTGTCCCGCCTTGAGAACGGCCGCAGTAGACCGGACCCGCAGGACGTCAGCGTCCTGCTGGACCTTTACGGCGCCGACGCCGCCGCGCGCGAGGAGTTGCTCGGGATCGCCGGTGAGGCCGGCGACATGCGCGGCTGGTTGAAGAACTTCCCGGTGATGACGCAGCAGCAGCGGAGCTGGGCCGAGTTGGAGGCCGGCTGCGCGGAGATCTCCGAGTACAACCCGGTGCTGGTGCCGGGCCTGCTGCAGACCGCCGGATACGCGCGGGTCCGACTCCAGTCGGCCCGTCGGGTGAGCGAGCGGGCCGGCGAGCCGGAGCCGGCCGACGAGCTGGAGACCGAGGTCAAAGCGCGGCTGGCCCGTCAGACGCTGCTGACGCGCGAGCCGCACGCGCCGACCTACACGGCCGTGCTGGAGGAGGCCACCCTCGGCCGTCGGTCCGGGCCGCCCGAGGTACTCCACGAGCAGTTGCACCAACTCTGCGAACTTGCTCTGCTACCGAACGTGACGTTGCACGTGCTTCCGCGGGACATTCAGGTGGGCGATTGGTACCTTCCGCCGACCGCCTTCTCCCTCTATCGGTTCGCCGATCCGCTCGATCCGGAGACGTTGGCCATCGAAGGGGGGTTCGTCGACGTCATGTCGACCGAGTCAATCACGCTAAATCGCTATAAAGTAGTGTTCGAGTGGCTATGCACGGCGGCACTAGACGCTTCGGACACCCTCTCCTGGCTGATCGAGGCGACGGGACGGCCGACCGGGGCGGCACCCGCATCCACAGTGGCGTTCGGGCCGGCAACGGCGCCGACCCAACGTCGCCGTGATTCGGGACGACTGACGGATCGGTGATCCACGGGGGACCCTCCGTCGGGGCGTGCGGCACCACTCGTCCCATCGGATCGGTTCACATCAGGAGCAGAACCATGAACGACATCCACCACACGCCGTCCGTCTCCGCCAGCTCCCTGGCGGACGCCCCGTGGCGTACCAGCACACGTAGCCAGACCTCCAACTGCGTGGAGGTCGCGCCGCTGGGCACCGGCCCGTCGGCGGTCGCGCTGCGCGACAGCAAGGACCGGGGCGGCCCGGTGCTGCTGTTCAACCGGGCCGGTTGGCTCGGCTTCATCGCTGGGGCGAAGACGGGCCAGTTCGATCTGAACTGATCCTCCAATGTGGGGCGGGGCCGTCGGCACAGTGCCGGCGGCCCCGTCGTCGTATCCGCCGGCGGCCCCGCTGACCAGGCATCCGCCGATCGGACGAGGCTCGAAACCAATAGGCGCGTTTCACTTGCTGGGATGAACACGGCGCGTAACATGACCCACGAGAACGTGGAACTTCCACACACCGGCTCATCCGTCGCGGTTCATCCGGAGACCCTCATGCGGTTCCTGATCGTTCGCACCGACATCCGCACCGTCGCCGACGGTGACATCGCCGCCGCCTGGGCGGACGGCCACCGCCTCCGCGACGAGACCACCACGCCTGAGCCGCGCCGGCAGACCGTGCACGCCGAGGACCGGGACGCCGCGCTGGTGCTGGCCCGGGCCCTGTCCACCGTCGGCGCGGTGCGGGCCGGCAAGCAACGGGTCAAGGTCCTTCCGCTCAACGAGCCGCAGCCCGCCTTCCGGCGCAGACCCGGCCGCACCGGCACCTGACCCACCAGACGTCCGCCGTGGTCGGCTCGGCTCCCCCGCCGCGTCATTCGCTCCCACCGACCACGGCGGCCCGTGTTCCCGGCCCGTGACCGTCGCGGCAACGGCGGCCACGGGCCGGGACCGTGCTCACCGCCCGGCGTCCATCCACCCGTCCAACCAGCGGTGGATGAGGAACAACGCGATCGACGACGGCGGCGGCAGGATCAGCTGGGCCCCGTCCCCGACATCCACGGCCCGCCCCGCGCACGCCGCCCCGATCTCCTCCCGGGTGAACCACCGGGCGTACGCGATCTCGGACGGGTCGACCCGCACCGGGTCGGACGGGTCGGCGGTGGCCAGGAAGCCCAACATCAGCGAGCCCGGGAACGGCCAGGCCTGGCTGCCGACGTACCCGATCCGCTCGACCGCGATGCCCACCTCCTCGCGGACCTCGCGCAGCACGGCGGCCTCCGCCGACTCCCCCGGCTCGACGTAACCGGCCAGGCAGGAGTAGCGCCGCCCGCCCGGGGTGCCCGGCCAGCCGGCGTTGTTGCCGAGCAGGCAGCGACCTTCGGGGCCGTCGACGCCGTCGTGCACCAGCACGATCATCGCCGGATCGGTACGCGGCCAGATCCGCCCGCCGTTGCGATCCACCCGCGACCAGCCGGCCTCGTCCATGACGGTGGGCGCGCCGGTCGCCGACGAGTAGCCGTGCCGAGTGTGCCAGTTCAGCAGCGCGACCGCGGTCGTGAAGAGGCCGGCCTCCCGGTCACCGAGCAGGTGACCCACCTCCCGCAGGTTGACCGCGCGGGTGCCCGGCAGCGCCGGCAACGGGGCGTCGACCGCGAACACCGGCACCCCGTCCGGTTCGACACCGAGGAACATCGCCGTCGACTCGGCGCCGGCCGGCGCGTCGGCCGCGCCGAACAGCACCAGCGTCGGAGGCGACACGTCGGTACGCGCGAGGGTCCGCCCGTCGTTGGTCGAGTCGAGCAGCAGCACCCGGCCGCGCAGCCACGCCTCGGTCAACCACTGCGCGTCACCCCGGCGGTGCGCGGCCCGATCCAGCGTCGAGCGCGCCAGCGGTGGCGCGCCCTCGCCGCTCACGGCTGCACCGGCTCGGTGTGCACGGGCGTCAGCGCGGTCAGCCCCGGGGTGATCCGCTCGGCGTCGCCGAGCACGACGACGACCGCCCTGGCGGGCGCGAGGTAGTGGGCGGCGACCCGGGCGACGTCGTCGACGGTCGCCTTCGCGAGGCGGGACGCGTACTCGGCCAGGAAGTCCAGGCTCAGGCCATTGCCGGCGTACGCGCTGGTCAGCGCCGCCAGACCGGCCTGGGTGGACATTCCGAGCTGGAGGGTGCCCAGGGCGTACTGGCGGGCCTGCTCCAATTCCTCCGGCTTCGGCGGCAGCGAGGCCAGCCGACCCAGCTCGTACGTGGTCTCCAGGAGCGCCGGACCGGTGACCTCGGTGGCCACCTCGGCGCCCGCGACCAGCACCGATCCGGCCACCGAGTGCTCGATCACCGAGTGCGGACCGTACGTGTAGCCCTTGTCCTCGCGGATGTTCTCCACCCAACGGGACGAGAAGTAGCCTCCGAAGATCAGGTTGGCCAGTTGCAGCGCGGCGTGGTCGGGGTCGGTACGCGGCACGGCGGGCAGCGCGACCCGCAGCGAGGACTGCACCGAGCCGGGCCGGTCGACCAGCAGCAGCGGCCCCGGCGTCAGCGGTGGGGTGGCCGGCAGGGTGGCCGTACGCCCGGCTCCGGCCCACCCGGCCAGCGCCCGCTCGGCCGCGTCCAGGGCCTTCTCCGGCTGCACGTCGCCGACCACCACGAGCTGCGCCCCGGCGGGGTGCACCCGCTCGGCGTGCAGGCTGCGCAGTGCCGCCGGTCGTACGGCACGGAGCTGGGCCGGCTCCGGCGTCTGCGTGGCGTACGGGTGCCGCCCGTAGATCCTCCTCAGGAGCGCCTCGCGGGCCAGGTGCGACGGCTGGCTCTGCGCGACCTGGATCCGGTCGATGAGCCGGTCCCGTTCGGCGGCCACCTCGTCGTTCGGGTAGCTGGCGCCGGTCAGCACCTCGGCCAGCAACTCCAGCATCCGGTCCAGGCCGGTGACCAGCCCCGCGCCGGAGATCATCAGCCGGTCCGGGTCGACTCCCGCGGACAGGCCGCCGCCGACCTTCTGCAGCTCGGCGGCGAGCTGCACGCTGGTCATCGACTCGGTGCCGGAGAGCATGGTCTGAGAGAGCATCGCGCCGCGCGCGAGGTGGGCGCGGCCGAACGGCACCCAGAGCCGCAGTTCGACCAGGGGCACCGCGGGCCGGCGTACCGCGATGACGGTGAGCCCGTTGCCCAGCGTGCGCTCGGCCGCCTTGGGCACCTTCAGCTTGCGGGTGGGCCCGAGCGGGGGCAGCGTACGCGGCCCGACGGTGGCGGTGGTCGTGGTCGTCACTGTGTCACCTTCGTTCGCGACTGCGGGGCTCGCAAAACCGGCTTACTCCTCGCGCTCACCGACCGACTCCGGGGATGACCTCGACCGTCGCGCGACGTTCCGGGCGCAGGGTGGCCGCGGCGGCCCGGACCTGATCCTCGGTGACGTCGCCGACCAGTCGGGGCAGGTCGTTGAGCAGCCCCGGCTCGCCGCGTTGCTGCTCGAGGACGGCCATCCGCAGCGCCCGGCCGAGGACCGCGTCGGTGTCGCGGAGCAGGTGGGTGGCCATCCGAGCCTGGGTGCGGGCCAACTCGCCGTCGGTCAGCCCGTCGGTGGCCAGCCGGTCCAGCTCCTCGTCGATGGTGCGCAGCACCTTGTCCACGTCGCCGCCGGGCGGCAGGTGCGCCTGCAACAGCAGCGCCGTGGGGTCGCGGACGTCGAACGGGTCGCCCATGAAGCCGAGGTAGCCACCCAGGCTGGTCACCGTGCGGTCGCGCTGCACGAGGCGTTCGACCAGGCGGGACGCGTCGCCGTCGGTGAGCACCTCGGCCAGCACCACGTACGGCAGGTAGCCGGCGAAGTCGCCGACCGGGTCGGGTACCCGCCACGCGCCGGCCACGGCCGGCAACGGCGCCAGGGCATCCGTGTACGAGCTGCGCCGCTCGGCGGTCAGGTCGGGCTCGGTGAAGTCGGGTCGTCGTGGCGCGGGACGGGCCGGCACGTCCCCGAAGTGCCGGGTGACCAGCTCGGTCGCCTCGGCCACGTCGATGTCCCCGCTGACGGCCAGAACCGCGTTGCCACTGGCGTAGTAGTGGCGGAAGAAGTCGGCGGCGTCGGCGACGGTGGCCGACTCCAGGTCGTCGAAGGAGCCGTAGCCGTCGTGCGCGTTCGGGAAGGTGTCGAACATGACCGGCGGCAGGGTCAGCCAGGGGAAACCACCGTACGGCCGGCTGAGCACGTTGACCCGGATCTCCTCCTTCACGACGTCGACCTGATTGCGCAGGTTCTCCTCGGTCAGTCGGGGCGCCCGCATCCGGTCCGCCTCCAGGAACAGGGCGCGTTCCAGAGCGTTGCTGGGCAACGTCTCGAAGTAGTCGGTGTAGTCCAGGTGGGTGGAGCCGTTGAACGTGCCGCCGGCGCCCTGCACGTGCCGGAAGTGGGCCAGCTTCTCCAGGTTCTCCGAGCCCTGGAACATCAGATGCTCGAAGAGGTGAGCGAAGCCGGTACGCCCCTCGGGTTCGGAGCGGATGCCGACGTCGTAGACCACCGCCACCCCGATCACCGGGGCGCTGCGATCGGGGGTCAGGACCACCCGCAGGCCGTTGTCGAGGGTGAACCGCTCGACCGGATACTTCGTCGCTGGAATTCTGGATCTCCGCGCCGCCACGGGATCGACCCTAGCGCGTCGGCACCTCCGCCACCGGCGACCTCCATGCAGCCGCTGCCACCGGCTTGAGAGGCTGACCATTTACCACAGCAAGACAGTAGGAAATGCCGACATAACTGAGACGCCCCTTCCCGATATGTGGATGCCCCTTGACGCTGCTCGCAGTCTGGCCCAGTCTTCCTACCAACTAAGTAGGAATACTGCGGATTGGATGGACGATGAGACGCCTCCCCCTGCGCCGGTTGGTCACCCTGGCCACCCTCACCGCTCTCGGCGCGGCGACCCTGGGCAGCACCGCCGCGTGCGGCGACGATGACAGCAAGGGCGCGAGCGGGAGCTCCGGCCCGGTCACCCTGCGGCTCGGCTACTTCCCCAACATCACCCACGCGCCGGCCGTCGTCGGCGTGGAGAAGGGCATCTTCGCCGAGAAGCTCGGCGCCGACGTCAAACTGGAGCCGAAGACCTTCAACGCCGGCCCGGCCGCCATCGAGGCCGTCTTCTCCGGCGCGCTGGACGCGACCTACATCGGCCCGAACCCCACCGTCAACGCGTTCTCCAAGTCCAAGGGTGAGGCGGTCCGGGTCGTCTCGGGCGCGGCCTCCGGAGGCGTGGCGCTGGTCGTCAAGCCCGGCATCAACGGCCCCCAGGACCTCAAGGGCAAGAAGGTCGCCACCCCGCAGCTCGGCAACACCCAGGACGTGGCCGTCCGCTACTGGCTCAAGCAGCAGGGGCTGACCACCACCAAGGAGGGCGGCGGCGACGTGAAGATCGTGCCGCAGGAGAACGCCCAGACGGTGGAGACCTTCAACTCCGGCGCGATCGACGCCGCCTGGGTGCCCGAGCCGTTCGTGTCCCGGCTGGTCAACGCCGGCGGCAAGGTGCTCGTCGACGAGCGGGACCTCTGGCCGGACAAGAAGTTCGTCATCACCAACCTGCTGGTCAGCACCAAGTTCCTCAAGGCGCACCCGGACGTCGTGCAGAAGTTGGTCGACGGCCAGGTCGCCGCGAACGAGTTCGTCAACAGCAAGCCGGACGAGGCCCAGCAGGCCATCTCCGACGCGATCGGCAAGATCACCGGCAAGCCGCTGGACCTCAAGCTGATCAAGCAGGCGTGGCCGACGTTGGAGTTCACCAACGACCCGATCGCCACCTCGCTCAAGGCCGGGCTCGACCACGCCGTCGAGGTCAAGCTCACCGAGCCCGTCGATCTCAAGGGCCTGTACGACCTGACGTACCTCAACAAGTCGCTCAAGGCCGCCGGCAAGCCCGAGGTCACCCAGCCATGACGTCGACCACGACGACGCCGCAGAGCGCGACCACCGCGGTCGCGCTCTCCGGCGTGACCAAGGTGTACGGGCGCGGGGCGAACGCCGTGCTGGCCCTGGACGGGGTCTCCCTCGACGTCGCGCCGGGCGAGTTCGTCTGTCTGGTCGGCGCGTCCGGCTGCGGCAAGAGCACTCTACTCAACCTGGTCGCCGGCCTGGACCGGCCGAGCGGCGGCACGATCGGCATCGCCGGAGACGCCAACCCGGGCCTGATGTTCCAGGAGCCGGCGCTGTTCCCCTGGCTGACCGTCGAGGCCAACGTGGAGGTGCCGCTGAAGCTGCGGGGCCTCTCCCGTGCCGAACGCCGCGACCGGGTCGCCGAGCTGCTGCGCACGGTGCACCTCGCCGAGTTCGGCCGCAAACGCCCGCACGAACTGTCCGGCGGAATGCGCCAGCGGGTCGCGCTGGCCCGCACCCTGGCCCTGGACACGCCGGTGCTGCTGATGGACGAGCCGTTCGGCGCGCTGGACGCCATGACCCGCGACATCCTGCACGACGAGTTGGAACGCATCTGGTCCGAGCGCCGACTCTCGGTCCTGTTCGTCACGCACAACGTGCGCGAGGCCGCCCGGCTGGCCGACCGCATCATCCTGCTCTCCAGCCGCCCCGGCCGGATCATCTACTCCACCGAGGTGGACATCCCACGGCCACGACGGATCGACTCCCCCGAGGTCGCCGCCATCGCCGCCGAGGTCACCGAACGACTCCGTACGGAGGTGGGCCGCCATGGCCAGTGACACCCTCACCAGCTCGGCGCGTAGCGACGCGGAGATCACCGGACTGGACGCGCTGGAGATCGCCGGTCGGGAGAAGGAGGTCTCCCGGGGCACCCGGCTCTGGGCGGCCACCTGGCCCAAGCTCGCCGCGCTGGCCATCGCCCTCCTGGCCTGGCAGCTTGTGGTCCTCTCGGGCTGGAAGCCGCCGTACTCCCTGCCCGGGCCGCTGGTCGTCGGCCGTGAGCTGGTCAGCCAGGCCCAGACCCCGCAGCTCTGGGAGGGCCTGCTTACGACGCTGCGCCGAGCGGCCCTCGGGTACGTCTTCTCGGTCGCGGTCGGCCTGCTGCTGGGGCTCGCGGTAGCCCGGTCCACGGTGCTGCGCGCCGCTATCGGCTCGATGATCACCGCCTTGCAGACCATGCCCTCGATCGCCTGGTTCCCGCTGGCCATCCTGCTGTTCGAGCTGAGCGAGAAGGCCATCTTCTTCGTGGTGGTGCTCGGCGCGGCGCCGTCCATCGCCAATGGCGTGATCTCCGGCGTGGACTACGTGCCACCACTGCTGCTGCGCGCCGGCCGCAACCTGGGCGCACGCGGGCTCAACCTCTACCGGTACGTGATCGCGCCGGCCGCGCTGCCGGCGATCGTCGCGGGTCTGAAGCAGGGCTGGGCGTTCTCCTGGCGCAGTCTGATGGCCGGCGAGCTGCTCGTCGTCGGCATCTCGCAGACCTCGCTCGGCGCGCAGCTCACGTATTCCCGGGAGCTGTCCGACGCGCCGTGGCTGCTCTCCACGATGATCGTCATCCTGGTGGTCGGCCTGGTCGTGGACGCCGCGTTCGGCGCGGCGGACAAGGCGATCCGACGTCGTTGGGGCGTGCTCGACCAGGCGGGCAACTGAGCGGTGTACGTCTCCGCGCGCAGCGACTACGCGCTCCGGGCGATGCTCGCCGTCGCCGCCGCCGCACCGGGCGGCGACGGTGTCGGCGAGCTGGTGAAGGCGGGCAGCCTGGCTGAGGTGCAGGAGATCCCGCTCAGCTTCCTCCAGAGCATCCTGCTCGACCTGCGTCGCGCCGGTCTGCTGCACAGCCATCGCGGCGCTGATGGTGGGTACGCGCTGACCAGGCCGGCCACCGAGATCACGGTTGGGGATGTGCTGCGCGCGGTCGGTGGGTCGCTGACCACCGTGCGCGGCCTACCCGCCGAACGGGCCGGCTACCACGGGGTGGCCGCCGGGCTCACCGACGTCTGGCTGGCGGTGCACGGGGCGATCGCCACCGTCGTCGACAGCACCACCCTGGCCGACCTGCTGCTGGCCAACAACCAGACCCGAACCGCCCCCTGACCCCGCCCGGTCCCGCCCTGTCCCGTCCCGCCCCGCCCCGCCGCGCGATCTTGCGCTTTCTGCGGCGACAAAAGGGGCGTATCACGGCCGATCGACGACCGAAGCTGCAAGATCGACGAGCTGGCGGACCCGCGTACCGAGGCGGTGTGGTCGGGCCGGTGCCCCGCCGGCCCGACCACACCTCGTACCGATCCTGACCGGGCCTGCCCCTCCGCCGGCGCCGGTCGGCCGGTCGCTGCTCAGCCCCGGTGCTCGACCGTCGGGCCGGGGCCCGGGTCGCCGGGACTGCGCAGCTCCACCAGACCGGCGGGAGCGTTGCCCGCCGTGGTGGCATGCCAGGGGCCGAAGGCCGCGACCATGGCGAGGAGCAACCCGGCGAGCCCGACCGCGACCACCAGGATCAGTTCACGCAGCGCCCCCGAGCCGGCTTCACCCACCATTGCCGCTCCTCCCCCCGTGCCGGGCCCCCGCCCAGTTCCCCCGGTGGTCAGCTTCGGCCACCGGGGAGCAGGGCACAGTCGGCCAGCCGACCCAACGGAGGCTGATTACCGATTCAACCGAACGGTCAAGTGCGGGCAGCGGCACGGAACGAACCGACCCGCCCAGCCGAAGCGGGACGGGTCGGTGTCGTGCGGAAAGGATCAGACCGTACGCGGGCGGCGCGGGCGGCGCGGGCGGCGGGACCGGCCCGACGCGCGGTGCGCGGAGCGGGGCGCGCCGTCCGTGGCTGCCGAGCCACCCGCGGCCCGTCCCCGGTTGGCCGCCACCGGCGGCGCGGCGATGGTGACCGGCACACCGGAGGGCTCACGCGCCCCGGTGACCCGGGCCAGCGCCTCGTCACCCGAGCGCACCTGGACCGACTGCGGCCGGATGCCGGCGGTGGCCATCAGCCGGGACACGTCGCGGCGCTGCTCCGGCAGGACCAGCGTCACCACCGAGCCGGACTCGCCGGCGCGCGCCGTCCGACCGCCCCGGTGCAGGTAGTCCTTCGCCTCGGTCGGCGGGTCCACGTTGACGACCATGTCGAGGCCGTCCACGTGGATGCCGCGCGCCGCCACGTCCGTGGCGACCAGGGCGGTCACCTGGCCGTTGCGGAACTGCTCCAGGATGCGGGTGCGCTGCGGCTGGGACTTACCACCGTGCAGCGCGGCGGCGCGTACACCCTTGGAGAGCAACTGGCGCGCGAGCCGGTCGGCGCGGTGCTTGGTGCCCATGAACAGGATGGTGCGGCCCTCACGAGCGGCGATCCGGGTCAACGCGTCGGGCTTGTCGAGCGCGTCGACGTGCAGCACGTGGTGGGTCATCGCGGTGACCGTGGCGGTGCCCGGGTCGACCGAGTGGGTGACCGGGCTGCTGAGGAAGCGGCGGACCAGCCGGTCCACGCCGCCGTCCAGGGTGGCGGAGAAGAGCATCCGCTGACCCTGCGGGGCGACCTGCTCCAGCAGCTTGGTCACCTGCGGCAGGAAGCCCATGTCGGCCATCTGGTCGGCCTCGTCCAGCACGGTGATCTCGACCTGGTCGAGCCGGGCGTCGCCGCGGTTGATCAGGTCGTGCAGCCGGCCGGGGGTCGCCACGACCACCTCGGCGCCGGCGCGCAGCGCGTCCGCCTGGCGCTGCAACGACAACCCGCCGACGACGGTGGCGCAGCGCAGACCGACGGCACGGGCGTACGGGGCCAGCGCGGTGGTCACCTGCTGCGCCAGCTCCCGGGTCGGCACCAGCACCAGGGCCAGCGGGCGACCCGGCCGGGCCTTACGGCCGGCGGTACGCGAGAGCAGGGGGAGCCCGAAGGCGAGCGTCTTACCCGAGCCGGTACGACCCCGGCCGAGCACGTCCCGACCCGCGAGCGAATCCGGAAGAGTCGCCGTCTGGATCGGGAACGGCTCGATGATGCCCTGCGCGGTCAGGGCGCTGAGCAGCGCCGGCGCCAGACCGGTATGGGCGAAAGACGGAATAACTGTGGTCACGCAGAAGCCTTCCTCGACGCGGAACGTGTCGAGGGAGGGCGCCGAAGTCGGCGCTGTCAACCGGCCGCGCAAGGCAGCCAGGACTCACAAGCACGAACCGATTGGAGTACGGGCCGGCCCGCCACCGGGCCGCCGCCTGCGGAGGCAGGCGGCGGCGAGGCGGGCCGGTCCCGTCACCGTCACACCCGGAGGGCGCGACAGGTAATGCTGACCGATCCGAAGATCAGATCGGGCGGATGTTCTCCGCCTGCGGGCCCTTCTGGCCCTGGGTCACCTCGAACTCGACCCGCTGGTTCTCGTCCAGGCTCCGGTAGCCGGAGGACTGGATCGCCGAGAAGTGGGCGAAGACGTCAGCGCCGCCGCCGTCCGGGGTGATGAAGCCGAAGCCCTTGTCAGCGTTGAACCACTTCACGGTGCCAATAGCCATGTGTTTCGTCTCCTTGACGGAACGTCGGACGCGCACTTGTTGCGCGCCCGAAGAGGAGCGCTCCGCGCGGGGATGCGCGAATCGCCTGTCGCTTCTGGTCGCCCCGCCCGGAGAACTCCGGACACAACAAAGAGCGCCTGGGGCCACAATCCCGCCAGGCGCACACAGAGTCTCTGGTAACCAAAACTGCAACCCGGTCAACCTACCACGGATTTCCCCGTCGTGGTCAAACTTGGCCGGAATCCACGGGCAAGTGAGCGATCATGGCGGTGAGCCCGGTCACGTCCAGCAGATCGGTCGGACGGACGGTCGCCCCGTCCCGCACGTAGTGGAACGCCGCGCCCACCCGTTCGACGTCGACACCGGCCAGCTCGGCCCACGCCAGCCGGTACACAGCCAACTGGACCGCCGCCACCTGGGCGGCCGTGCCGGTGGGACGCGCGCCCGTCTTCCAGTCGACCACGTCGAACCGTCCGCCCGGGCGGGCAAAGACCGCGTCCATCCGCCCCCGGACCACCACACCCGCGATCACCGTGGCGAACGGCACCTCCACCTCGACCGGCACCCGGTCGGCCCACTCGCTGGCCAGGAAGCGCTCCTGAAGCTCGACCAGGGCTTCGTCCGGCGCGGCGTCCGCGTCCGCCGCGCCGGGCAGCTCGTCCACGTCGAGCAACCGGTCGGCGCCGAAACGCTGCTCCAGCCACGCGTGGAAGGCGGTGCCCCGGCGGGCGTACGGATTCGGCTCGGTGGGCACCGGACGGCGCAGCGTACGGGCCAGCGCCGCCGGGTCACGCCGCAACGCCACCAACTGGGTGACGCTGAGCTGCCCCGGCAGGGCCACCTCGACCGCGCCGGAGAGCCGGGTCAGCTCGGCCCGCTCGGCCAGCAGCAGATCCGCCTCCTGCCGCCAGCGCTCCACCTCCGGGTCTGCCGTCTCGACCGTCTCGGCGTTGGACCCGGTCGACGGCAGCGCGCCGGCGAGCGCCGGCCCGACCGGCCCCGGCAGCGCCGACGCCGGACCGTCGGTCATCAGCCGGCGGACGAGTCCGGCCGCCTCGGCCAACGCCGGCCGGCGGCCGCCCAGCGGGTCGGCCGGCCACTCCGCGCGGAGCACCACCTCGGCCGTCGGGTTCGTGGCGTCCGGGGTGGGCTCCGGCGTCCACGTGTCGACCAGGTGCCCGGTGCCGCCGTCCAGACAGGCGTCGTACACCTCGCGCAGGAAGACCGACGGACCTCGCGGTCGCTTCGTGCCCTCGCCCCACCAGTACCCGGAGCAGAGCAGCAGCCGGCGCGGCCGGGTGACCGCGACGTACGTCAGCCGGCGCTCCTCCCGCTCGTCGTGGGCCCGCCAGGCATCGGTGAAGTCGGCCACCGCCCGGGCCACGGCACGCTGGTCGGCAGCCTCGTCGAGCGCCAGTTCGGGCAGCCCGTCGGCGTCCCCCCGCAGCGGGAACGGCAGCACGCCCAGGCCGCCCAGCCAGTGGTCGGAGTTACGGACCGGACCGGGCCACGAGCCCCGGCACAGACCGGCCACCGCCACCACATCCCACTCCAGGCCCTTGGCGGCGTGTGCGGTGACCACCTGCACCGCGCCCTCCACAACCTCGACCTCGCCCGGGGCGAGGCCGCGCTCCTCGTCCTCGGCGGCAGCCAGGTAGGACAGGAAGCCGGAGAGCGTCGCGCCGGGCGTCTCACCGCTGAAGCGGGCCGCCACGTCGGCCAGGGCGTCCAGGTGACCCCGCGCCAGGCCGGCGTCGCCCGCGCCGTCGCGGCCGGCGCGCACCGCGACCTCGACGTCCAGGCCGATGGTCCGCTCGATGTCCGCGATCAGATCCGGCAGCGCCTGGTCCAGGCGGTAGCGCAGCAACGCCAGTTCGGTGCCGTACGCCCGCAGCCGCCCGAACCCCTCCGCCGAGTACGCCTGCGCCGGCCCGAGATCGGCCAACGCCTCCACCAGGGTCGCCTCGTCCAGCAGGTCGGGGCTGATGTCCGAGTCCTCGTCGGCGGCCACCTGTTGGCGGGCCTTCGCGATGCCCCGCGCCCGTCGGTGCAGCGCCACCAGGTCCCGCGGCCCGATCCGCCACCGGGCGCCGGTGAGCAACCGCAGCAGGGCGGCCCCGTCGGTCGGATCGGCCAGCACCCGCAGCGTGCACACCACGTCGCGGACCTCGGGAGTGTCCAGCAGGCCACCCAGCCCGACCACCTCCACCGGAAGGCCCCGCTCGCGCAACGCCGACTCGATCGCCGGGATCTGGCTGCGAACGCGGACCAGCACGGCCGTCGTCGGGCGCTGCGCCACCGGAATGTGCTCCGGCGCCGCGCCGGGCATCCGGGCGGCGCCACGCCACGCGGCGAGCACACTGTCGGCGATCCACGCGGCCTCGTCGGCATACGTGTGCAGCAGCGCACAGTACACCGTGCCACCGGCCGCCCCACCGGGGCTGCGGTGCGGAATCGGGTCCCGGACGGTCAGCGCGGAGCGCAGCTCCGGAACCCGAGCGCCGGCCGCACGCAACGGCGTGGACAGCGCGTTCGCCACCCGCAGGATCTCCGGGCGGTTACGCCAACTGGTGGTCAGCCCCAGCGCCCGCGCGGGCTCGCCGTCGGAGCGCGCGAACTCGGTCGGAAACCGGTCGAGGGTGCCGGCGCTGGCCCCGCGCCAGCCGTAGATGGACTGGCACGGATCGCCCACCGCGGTCACCGGGTGACCGCCGCCGAACAGCGCGTTGAGCAGCACCACCTGCGCGTGGCTGGTGTCCTGGTACTCGTCGAGCAGCACCACCCGGAAGCGGTCCCGCTCGATCTCGCCGACCGCCGGGTGATCCCGCGCCACCCGGGCCGCCCGGGCGAGCTGGTCGGCGAAGTCCATCGCCTCGAAGTCCAGCTTGCGTCGGGCGTACGCCCGCACCAGCGGCAGCAGGCGCAGCCGGGTCTGTTGCAGGGTGAGCGCCTTGCGTACATCGGCGTAGACCCGGCCGGGACGCGACTGCACCTCGGCAAAGAACCGACCGGTCCAGGCCGCCAACTCGTCCGGGGCGACCAGGTGCTCGTCCAACTCCCCGGCGAGGGCCAGCACCGCGTCGGTGATGGTGCTCGGCATCCGGTCCACCTCGGACATGTCGCCGTCGTAGTTGCGCACCAACAGGTCGACCAACTGCCAGCGGGACGCCTCGGTGAGCAGCCGGGTCGACGGCTCGTAGCCGGCCCGCAGACCGTGCTCGGTGACGATCCGCCCGGCGTACGAGTGGTACGTGGAGACGGTGGGCTCACCGGCGAGCGGGTCGTCCAGCGGGTCGCGGTCCTGCCGGCCGACCCGACGGATCAGTTGGTCGAGCCGGGTACGGACCCGGTGCGCCAGCTCACCGGCCGCCTTGCGGGTGAAGGTCAACCCCAGGATCTGCTCCGGGCGCACGTACGAGTTGGCCACCAGCCAGACCACCCGCGCGGCCATCGTCTCCGTCTTGCCGGACCCGGCGCCCGCGACCACCAGCAGCGGCTCCACCGGGGCGGCGATGATCGCGGCCTGTTCGCGGGTCGGCGCCGGCAGCCGCAGCAACTTGGCCAGCTCCACCGGCGTGTACCGGGGGCCGGAGTCCGCGAGCCGGGGCGTCGGCGCGGGACCCGCGCCGAACAGGGTGGGCTGGCTCATGAATTCTCCGGGGGACGGACGGTCGGCGGCTCGACCACCTGGCGTCCCTGCCCGGAGACTGGACAGCTGGTCCGCACCGGGCAGACCCGGCACTTCGAGTTGGCGACCGCGGCGAACGTGGCGGCTGCCATCGTATCGGCGGTCCGCCGGACCAGCGCCGTCGCCCAGCCGGCGGCCGGGCCCTCCCCCGCCGCGGGCTGGTTCTGCTCCCGGGCGTCCTTCGCGGAGGTGCCGAGCTGCACGAGCGCCGCGCCACCGGACTCGTCGCCGAACTCGGCGAAGGCCCCCGCCTCCACCGCAGCCTGGTACGCGCCGAGCTGCGGGTGCTCGGCCAGTTCGCTGCCGGTCACCGCGGTCGACTTGCCGGTCTTGAGGTCGATCACCACCAGCCGGCCGGCCTCGTCGACCTCCAGCCGGTCGACCCGCCCGGTCAGGTCGACCGGGCGCTGCGGATCGTCCAGCCGGACCGCGAACTCGTGTTCGATGGCGAGCAGCCGACGCGGGTTGGTGGCGAGCCAACGCAGCAGCTTGTCGACCATCGCCTCGGCGCGCTCCCGCTCGGGCCCGGCCATCCACCGGGCGGCCAGCTCGATCGCGTCGAACCGGGCGGCCACGTAGTCGAGCAGTGCGCCCCGGTCGGCGCTGGCGTCCTCGGCGAGCATCGCGGCGGCGTGCACCAGGTTGCCGACGCCCTGCGCGGTGCTGGTCGGGCCGCTGCCGCCGTGCCGTTCCAGCAGCCAGCGCAGGCTGCACCGCAGCGCACTCTCCATCGCCGAGGGCGTGACCCGCACCGGCGCCCCGTCGTCGACCAACGGCCGGTCGTCGGAGAGTGCCCGCAGCCCCCACCAGTCGTCGGGGTGCGCGCCGGGCACTCCGGCGGCGGCGAGCCGCGCCAACTCGGCCGCCGCGGCGCGCCGCCGGACCGCCGGCGCGCCCGGGTCGATGACGGCGGTACGCAGCTCGGCGACCAGCGCCGGCAGGGTGAGCGCCCGTGGCGGCCGGGTGACCGGCAGCGCACCGGGCTGGTCCGGCCCGTCGTCTCCGTCGGCCAGAATGTCACCGCCACCGACGGCCGCGCCGGTGGCGGCACCGCCGCTGCGTACCCCGCCGTTGCCGGTCGCGTTGACGGCGACCGCGCTGGTGCCGGTCGCGCTGGTGCCGGTCGCGCTGGTGCCGGTCGCGCTGGCGGCGACCGCGCTGGTGCCGGTCGCGCTGCTGCTGGTTGCGCTGGTGCCGGCCGCGCTGGCGGCGGCCCCGCTGCTGCTGGTTGCGCTGGTGCCGGCCGCGCTGGCGGCGACCGCGCTGGCGGCGACCGCGCTACTGGTGGGGGCGGCGTCGGTGGCGGGCCCACCACCGGGCGGGCCGGTGCGCGGGCCGGGCGGGCCGGGCGGACTTGGCGGACTCGGTGGGGCGGGCGGGCTCGGCGGGGCGGGCGGGCGCAGCTCGTGCAGGAACCGGCTGGGCTGCTCCTCGTGGTCGTCGCCACCGACCGCCGCCGACGCCACCGCGCTGACCAGCAGGCGGTGGCGGGCCCGGCTGATGGCGACGTGGAACAGCCGGCGCTCCTCGTCGAGCAACGCCGAGGTCTGACCCACGACGTTGGCGGCCCGGGCGCCGCCGACGGACCGGCCGGCCAGGACGTCGACCAGCCGTTCCGACCCGAGCAGGCTGCCACGCAGGCGCAGGTCCGGCCAGATGCCCTCCTGCACGCCGGCGATCGCCACCAGGTCCCACTCCAGGCCCTTCGCGGCGTGCGCGGTGAGCAGTCGTACCGCCGCGCCCCGGTCGGCGGTCGGCGCGATGGTGTCCGCCGGCAGGTCCTGGGCGAGCACGTGGTCGAGGAAGACCTCGGTGCGCGCGCCGGGTAGCCGGTCGGTGAAGCGGGCCGCCGCGTCGAAGAGCACGAGCACGGCGTCCAGGTCGCGGTCGGCTGCCTCGGCCCGCCGACGCCGGGCCAGGTCGCCCTCGCCGGCCACCGGCCGCCCCTGGGCGAACGCGCCGGACCAGCGCTCGGCCAGGCCGCTGGCGTCCCACACCTCCCAGAGGACGGTCTCGGCGGTGGCGCCCGGTTGGGCGGCGGCGTCCCGGGCGGTGGCGAGCAGGCCGGCCACCGCCTGCGCCGGCTCCGCCCACCGTCGGTCGATGGTGGCCAGCTCCGTCGGGTCACGCAACGCCTCGACGATCAGCTCGCCGGACGGGCGGCGGTCGCCCCCGGCCAACGCCAGGGCGCGCAGCCCCTGCCGCAGTCGTCGTTCGGCCAGCGGGTCAGCGCCGCCCAGCGGCGAGTGCAGCAACGCGACCGCGGCCTCCTCGTCGAGCCGGTCCGGCTCGAGGGCGCACCGCAGCAGCAGCAGAAGCGGCGCCACCGCGGGTTGCAGGTGCAGCGGAAGGTCCTCGCCGTGCACCACCGTCGGGACGCCGGCGGCGTGCAGCGCGCGTCGCAGGGTCGGCAGTTGCAGGGCGGTGGACCGCACCAGCACTGCCATCCGCGACCACGGCACGCCGTCCAGCAGGTGGGCCGAGCGCAGCATGTGGGCCAGCCAGGCGGCCTCGCTGGTCGCCGACCGGAAGGTGTGCACCTCGACCACGCCGGTCGGGGCGTCCGGCAGCGGACGCAGCCGGCGGTGCGCCGTCGGACCACGAAGGCGGCGGCCCAGCCGGGCCACCGCGTCGAGCAGAACCGGTCCGGCCCGGTACGACGTGCTCAGCAGCACCTGCGCGGCCGGTGCTCCAGAGGCCGTCCGGAAACGGTGCCGGAAGGTGGACACTCCGGCCGGGTCGGCGCCCCGGAAGGCGTACGTGGAGGAGTCGGGGTCGGCGAAGGCCACGAGCGGCTTGCCACCGCCGGCGATGACCGAGAGCAGTTCGAGTTGGGCCGGGTCGGTGTCGGCCAGCTCGTCGACGTACACGTGGGCGAGGCGGTGGCGCTCGGCGGCCAGCAACTCCTCGTCGTCGCGCAGCAGACCGGTGGCGGCCCGGACCAGTTCGGCGGGGTCGTACGCGATCGAACCCCGGTTGCTGACGTCGCGCAGCGCGAGCACCTCGACGTACTCCCGCAGGAAGCGCGCGGCGGCCGGCCAGTCGGCGCGGCCGAGCTTCTCGCCCAGCCGGGCCAGGTCGCCCGGACCCACACCGCGTTCGGCGGCTCGCATGAGCAGGTCACGCAGTTGACCGGCGAAGGCCCGGGTGCGCAGTGCCGGCCGCAGATCGGTGGGCCAGCCGACCGGGTCGTCCTCGGGTGCCTCGCCCACCACGTCGAGCAGCTCGCGGATAATCAGATCCTGCTCGGGGCCGGTCAGCAGGCGGGGTGACGGCTCGCCGCGCTCGGCGGCGGCGCGGCGCAGCAGCCCGAAGGCGTACGCCGGGAACGTGCGTACCAGCGGCTCACGCAGCACCCGGTAGCCGTCCTGCGCGACCCGGGCCTCGATGCGCTGGCGCAGTGCGGTGGCGCCGCGGCGGCCGAAGGTCAGCACGAGGATCCGTTCCGGGTCGACCCCCTCGGCGATCCGGGCGGCGACCGCCTCGACGAGGGTGCTGGTCTTGCCGGTGCCGGGGCCGCCGACGACGAGCATCGGCCCGTCGGTGTGCCCGACGATCTCGGCCTGGACCGGATCGGCGTGCCAGCGCGCGCCCGCCGACCCGGTCGCGTCGGCCGCGACGGCGAGGACGCCACCGTCACCCGGCGCGTCCTCATCCCCCAGCGCCGGCCCCCCGGGCCGCCGCACCAACCGGTACGACTGCATCACCAAATCCCATCACCCCCCTACGACAGCAACCCCACCCACGCCGCCAGGCCGATCGTGAAGGTGGAGGCACGACACGCCGACGGCCCTGCCGCCACCCTCACGACCGACGAGGTGGCCCGGAGTCAGGGTAGGTGGGACTCCAGCGCCTTCAGTGCCTCGGGGACCGTGGTGACCACGGTCAGCAGGTCGAGGCCGGCCGGTTTGAGGAAGTGCTGGTCGGTGATGGTGTGCAGCCAGTCCAGCAGGGGGCGGTAGAAGCCGTCGGCGTCGATCAGCACCATCGGCTTGGCGTGCAGCGCCAGGGTGGCGGTGGTCCAGACCTCGAACAGCTCGTCCAGCGTGCCGAGGCCGCCGGGCAGGGCGAGGAACGCGTCCGACCTGTCGATCATCAGGGTCTTGCGATCGGCCATCGAGCCGGTCACCAGCAGTTCGTCCGAGGCCAGGTCGGCGACCTCCAGGTCGACGAGCGCCTGCGGGATGACACCCACCGTGCGGCCACCGGCGGCCCGGGCGCCGTCGACCACCGCGCCCATCATGCCGACGCAGCCACCGCCGCTGACCAGCGTGTGCCCGCGCCGGGCCAGCTCCGCACCGGTCTCGGTGGCGAGGTCGAGCCAGCGTTGGTCGAGGGTACGGGAGGAGGCGCAGAAGACGCAGACGGCCGCCATCAGTCCTCCCGGGGCCGGTCGGCGGCCTGCTCGGCGGCGGCCTGCTGGTCGGCGCCGGTACGCGCCACGGCCTCGTCGCGGACCGCGTCCTGCTCGGCCGAGAGCGCCGCCTCGGCCTCGACGATGTGGCGGACGGCGGCGTTGACGTCGTCGGTGAGGCAGATCAGGTCCAGGTCCACCGGACCGATCTTGCCGCTGGCCGCCATCGTGTCGCGCAGCCAGTCGAGCAGCCCCTGCCAGTAGGCCACCCCCATCAGCACGACCGGGAACCGGGTGACCTTGCCGGTCTGCACCAGGGTCAGCGCCTCGAAGAGCTCGTCCATGGTGCCGAACCCACCGGGCAGCACCACGAACGCCTGGGCGTACTTGACGAACATGGTCTTGCGGGCGAAGAAGTAGCGGAAGTCGATGGCCAGGTCGACCCAGTCGTTGATGCCCTGCTCGAACGGAAGCTCGATGCCGAGCCCGACGGAGAGCCCGCCGGCCTCGGTGGCGCCCCGGTTGGCGGCCTCCATCACGCCCGGCCCGCCGCCGGTGATCACCGCGTAGCCCGCGCGGGCCAGCGCGCCGCCCACCTCCTCGGCCAACCGGCACTCGGCGGTGTCCGGCCCGCTGCGCGCCGAGCCGAACACACTGACGGCCGGCGGCAGGTCGGCGAGGGTGTCGAAGCCCTCGACGAACTCGGAGAGGATGCGCAGCGCGCGCCAGGCGTCCTTGGTCTTCCAGTCGCCGCGTCCACGCGAATCCAGCAGCCGCTGGTCGGCGGTGCTGTTCGGGATGGCACCCCGACGCAGCGTGACAGCGCCCCGGTGCCTCTCCTGTCCGGGACCGCGGCCGGCCTCCCGCCCGTTGTTCTGGCTCATGCAGCAACCGTAGTGGAGCGGCACACCGTCGGGGTCCGGGGCGGGGAGCCGGAGAAATAGTTCGCGATCAAGGGCAACTATTTCGCTTCCCCGTACGTCTTACTATTCGCATACCGGGTATGCCCGGGCGCGCGCCTTCGGGGGAGGAGACAGCGTGATCAGCAACAGCGAGATGATCCGGATCCGTCGACAGATGCAGCGACGGATTCAAGACGTGGTGGCCGAGCGCCGCCGCATCCGCGCCCTCGATCCCGCCTCCCCGCCTGCCGCCGCTGGATCCGGAGCCGACCAAGAGGTTCGCGCCGCCGACAACGGGCCAGGCTGACGCGAACCTCTTGGCCACCGGTAGCCCCGGTGACCGGGCTCAGGCCGGCGCGAGCCAGCGGTGCAGCGTCGCCGCGCCGTCACGGATCTTGCTGATCTCGACGTGCTCGTCCGGGTGGTGGGCGAGGTTGGGGTCGCCCGGGCCGAAGTTCAGCGCCGGAATCCCCATCGCCGCGAACCGGGCCACGTCCGTCCAACCCAGCTTGCCGATCGGTGCGGCGCCGACCGCCGCCAGGAACTCCTTCGCCGGGGCGGCGCCGAGCCCGGGCGGGGCACCCGCGATCGAGTCGGTGACCCGCACCTCGAAACCGGCGAATACCTCACGCACGTGTGCCTCCGCCTCGGCCGGGGTCCGGTCGGGGGCGAACCGGTAGTTGACCTCGACCTCGCACAGGTCCGGGATGACGTTGCCGGCCACCCCACCGTTGATGCGTACCGCGTTCATGCCCTCGCGGTAGTCGCAGCCGTCGATGGTGACCCGTCGTGCCTCGTACGTCTGGAGGCGACGCAGCACCTCCCCGGCGCCGTGGATCGCGTTCACCCCGTGCCAGGAGCGCGCCGAGTGGGCGCGTACGCCGGTGGTGGTGACGATGGACCGCATGGTGCCCTGGCAGCCCGCCTCGACGATGCCGTACGTCGGCTCCAGCAGCACCGCGAAGTCCGCCTCCAGCCACTCGGGGAACGCCTGGGCGACCAGGTTCAGCCCGTTGTAGCGGGACTCGATCTCCTCGGCCTCGTAGAAGAAGTACGTCACGTCGTAGCGCGGCTCGGGCAGCGTCACCGCGAGGTGCAGCGCGTACGCGGTGCCGGACTTCATGTCGGAGGTTCCGCAGCCGTACATCAGGTCGCCGCGCATGGTCGACGGGAAGTTGTTGTTCAGCGGCACCGTGTCGAGGTGCCCGGCCAGCACGACGCGCTGCGAGCGGCCCAGGTCGGTACGGGCCATCACCGTGTTGCCGTGCCGGTGGGTCGTCAGGTGCGGTACGCCCCGCAGCACCTCTTCCACGCAGTCGGCGATCGCCTTCTCGTTGAGGGACACGGACTCTATGTCGACCAGTACGCGGGTCAGCTGCACCGGATCGGCGAGGACCTCGGGGGTCAGCGGGTTCTCCATGGTTCGCACGGTACCTTCAGGTCTGTCAGCGCGAGGAGCGAGCCGAGGCCGGCGTGGCCGCGACCGAGAGGGTTAACAGTGACGTCCGCAGATTCCGCTTGGGGCATCGGCCTGGCCACCGTCACCGCCGACGGGCAGGTGCTCGACACCTGGTACCCGACCGGCAAGCTGGGCCTGGGTGAGCTGCCGCTGATCGCCGGCGAGGACAAGTCGGACGTGCTCGACCTGCCGCCGGGCGCGCTGGGCGACCGGCCGCTGCCCGGTCTGCGTACCGTGCAGGTGGTCACCGTCATCGGCTCGCTGGACGACCCCATCAAGGACGCCTCCGACGCGTACCTCCGCTTGCACCTGCTCTCCCACCGCCTGGTGCGGCCCAACCAGCTCAACCTCGACGGCGTCTTCGGCAAGCTGGCGAACGTGGCCTGGACGTCCGCCGGGCCGTGCCCGCCGGAGCGGGTGGACGAGCTGCGGGTGATCGAGCGGGCGGCGGGCCGGCACCTGTCGGTGTACGGGGTGGACAAGTTCCCCCGGATGACCGACTACGTGGTGCCCTCGGGTGTGCGGATCGCCGACGCGGACCGCGTCCGCCTCGGCGCGCACCTGGCCGCCGGCACCACCGTGATGCACGAGGGCTTCGTCAACTTCAACGCCGGCACGGTGGGCACCTCGATGGTCGAGGGGCGGATCGTGCAGGGGGTGCTGGTCGGCGATGGCTCCGACATCGGCGGTGGCGCCTCGATCATGGGCACGCTCTCCGGCGGCGGCACCGAGAAGGTAAGCATCGGCGAGCGGAGTCTGATCGGCGCGAACGCGGGCGTGGGCATCTCCCTCGGCGACGACTGCGTGGTCGAGGCCGGCTGCTACATCACCGCCGCCTCCAAGATCACGCTGCCGGACGGCCGGGTGGTCAAGGGCCGGGAGCTGTCCGGCGTCGACGGCCTGCTGTTCTGGCGTAACTCGGTGACGGGCGCGCTGGAGGCCCGCCCGCGCACCGGCCGCGGCATCGAGTTGAACGCCGCCCTGCACGCGAACGACTGACGTACCCGCCGGGTCCGCGGCACTCGGCCGCGGACCCGACGGGAGTACGCCTCAGCGCAACCGGTACGCCTGGATGATCCGCTGCGTCACCGTGTTACCGGCGGCGTCCCGGGCGGTGGCCCGCAGCGACACGTGGCCCTTGCCGGCCGGATGCCGCAACAGTGCCGACCAACCGTCGGCCGAGGTACGGACCAGCTTCGCCTTGTCCCAGGTCTTCCCACCGTCGTACGAGACGTCGACGGTGAGCCCTTGGACCCCGGCGGCCGTAGCCCCGGGCTGCCGCTGCACCCGCACCGGTACGAGGAAGCTCCGCCCGGCCGGTGCGCTGCCGTCGGCGCGCAGCGGCGGCGCGAAGCGAACCGCCATCAGCGGCAGGCGGGCCGGCGTGTCACCGGCGACGTGCCGTGACCGGAAGGTCCAGCTCGATTCCACCTCGGTGCTCAGGTCGGTGAAGCTCCGCTTCGACGACGCGACGAGCCGGTAGTGCGCCGCGGCCGGCGGCACGGTGAAGTCCCCGTAGCCGGCGTACTCGCTCTCGCCGACCAGCTTGCCGTCGCGCCAGAGCTTGGTGTGCTCGCTGTCGCTCAACGAGCCGCCCGGGTGACCGGCCGCGTCGCTGAAGATCGGCAGGTCGACCGCGATGGTGTCGCCGGCCCGGGTCACGCTCTGGTGCGGCCAGCGCGGGTTCGGGAAGGACGGCCCGAACGGCGCCTGGTTCCAGATTTCCTGGACCGTCCGCCCGGCCCGGTACGCGGTGGGGACGGAGAGGAGCACGGCCTGCGGGTTCAGCCACCCCTCCTCGTCCAGGGTGCCGAAGTAGATGTCCGACTCCCACTGCACCCCCCTGGTGTTGTAGTACTCGACCCGCTGGCCGGGCACGCTCGTGGGCAGGACCAGAGCGGAGCCGCCGACGTTGTACTCCAACACGGGGTACACGGTTCGCTCGGCCTCCATGCCCGCGTAGCCACCGAGGAACCGGTGCACGACGGCGGCCAGGTCACTTCGGGCGTAGTCGCGGACGAACCCCGTGGGCATCCGACCGGGGATTGCTTCGGCCAGCGCGTACAGGTACGGGCTGTCGGGCGTGCCCGGCTTGATCCACTGGCTGCTGACCGTGGAGACGAACTGGTCGGCGGAGACCGTCTTGCCGAGCTGACCGCTGCTCAGACCGGTGAAGGTGTCAGCCCAGAGCCCGATCCCGTACCCACTGCCATCGGCAGCCGTGAAGTTGCCGCTGACGTCGATCAGTTCCGGGGCGGCGTTACGGTCCGGAATGGTGGTCCGGACCGGTTTGGCCCGGCGGGCATCCACGACGATCCGGGTGTCCCGCTCGATCGTCAACACGGGCTGCATCAACAACGACATCCCGCGCTGCTCGTCCTCCGGCCCCGGCTCGAAGACCAGGCCGCTGAGGCCGTAGTGCCCCTTGGGCACCCGCACGGTGGCCACCCCATCGGTACTGAAGAGGTCCCAGGTGGCGAAGGTGTCCATCCCGACCAGCGCGCTCCAGTGGTCGGCGGTACGAGCGCCCGCGCGGTTCAGGTGTTCCACGGTCAGCGTGTAGCTCTCCACCTCCCGGTTCACGGCCAGCGGCGTCACGGCGACGGCCGACCCCGCCCGGGCCACGATCCGGCCGGTCCAGTAGCCGTCGGCGTCGCCGACCCGGGTGTCCGTGGTGACGGTCGTGGCGGCCGTGCCACCCGCCGGTACGGTGAGCTGGCTGGCGCCCAACTGGAAGAGACCGGCCGGCAGCGCTCGACCGCCCGGGCCGGCGCCCTCGACGCTCAGGTCCACGGTGACCGGGGCCGGACCATCGTTACGCCAGGTCACCGTACGGGTGATCGGGGTGTCGTCGTTGTGCGGCCAGAGCGTACGCCCGAAGGAGACGCTCACCGGGTCGGTGGTGATCTGCTGGGTGATCGCGTGGGCGACGTCGACGCGCCCGGCGCCCTGCTGGTAGGCGGTCTGCTCCGGGTGCGGCTTGGCGGCGGCCATCAGGGTGGCCTTGAGCCGGTCGGCCCGCCATCCCGGGTGCTGCTGGGCCAGCAACGCGGCCGACCCGGCGACGTGCGGGGTGGCCATCGAGGTGCCGGAGAGCGTGACGTACCGGTCCCCCACCGGATCACCGATGACGCCGTTGGCGGACTTCGCGGCGACGATGTCGACGCCGGGTGCGGTGATGTCGGGCTTCAGCGCGTCGTCACCGATCCGGGGACCCCGGCTGGAGAACTCAGCCAACTCGTCGTCGCGATCCACCGCGCCCACGGCGAGCCCGGCGTCGGCGCTGGCCGGGGAGCCGACCGAGCCGTCCGAGCGGTCGTTCCCCGCGGCGAGGACGAACAGCGTGCCGGTCTGCGCGGTCAGGGTCTGCACCGCCTCTTCGAGCGGGTCGACCTCCGGCGTGTCCCAGCCGCCGAGGCTCATGTTGATGACGGCCGCCTTCTTCTCCACGGCGGCCCACTGCATGCCGGCGAGGATCGCCGAGTCGGGGCAGCCCTGGTCCTCACAGACCTTGCCGTCCAGCAACGTCGCGTCCGGCGCCACACCCCGGTAGCGACCGTCGGAGGCCGCGCCGGAACCGGCGATGGTCGAGGCCACGTGGGTGCCGTGGCCGACGGTGTCCCGGGCGTCGGCGACCTCGGTGAAGTTGCGCGCTTCGGCCACCTTGCCGGCCAGGTCCGGGTGGGTCGCGTCGACACCGGTGTCCAGCACGGCCACGGACACGCCCTTGCCGGTGAACCCGGCCGACCAGGCGGCGGGCGCCCCGATCTGCGGCACGCTGTGGTCGAGAGCCACCCGTCGACGGCCGTCCAACCAGATTCGCTCGACGCCCCCCGCCGCGCCGAGCCGAGCCGCGCTGGAGCCAGTGCTGACCGCCGCCCAGACCGCGCCGAGGGAGGACTTGTCGCTGCTGAGGGCGGCGCCCTCGATCACCGGTAGGTCGCGGACCACCCGGGTGCCGGGCAGCGCGGCCGGCGCTCGCCGGGCGGCGTCCGTCGAGCCGTACGACACCAGCAGCGGCAGCGTCTTGCGGTGGGCGTCGTCGTAACCCGCCTCGATCAGCCCGGTGACGTCGAAGAGTCGCCGGTCCACCCGGCCCGAGCGCAGCAACGGCAGCGCGTCCGTCGGCAGCACCGAGAGGCGTCCTCTCTCGCGCTGGACCAGGAACTGCACGGCCGCACGGCCGGGGCCGGGCTGGGCCGAGGCGCCGGAAGCGGTGACGGTGACTCGGTCACCGGTGATCAGCGTGACGGTGGTCGAGCGCTCGGGGCTGGTTCCGAGCGCAGTGGACTGTCGGTCGGCGCCGCCAGGTGGGGCGGGCGCGGCGGTCGCGGCTGAGGCGGGAGCCGGCGCGGCGAGCGCCAGCACTGACACGAGGCCGAGAGCGGCCAATCTTCTTCCCTGGTGCAACGTTTCCTCCTGGTCGTGCGTCCTGATTGATAGGAGTCGCATTGACAACCCAGAATTGCATACCGGGTATGCAAAAAGAAGACGAAAATACGACGAACCTGCCACGGGACACCGCCCCCCGCCGGCATCATCGACCGGGTGACCTCCATGAAGGACCGGATGCTGGCGGGTGAGCCCTACCTCGCCGACGACCCCGAACTCGTCGCCGACCTGGACCGGGCCGCCCGCCTGATGGAGCGCTTCAACACCAGCTCAGCGGCCGACCCGGCGGCCCGGCTCGCGGCGCTGCGCGACCTGCTCGGCGACCTGGGCGACGACAGCTGGGTCCGGCCGCCGTTCTACTGCGACTACGGCTGGAACATCCGGATCGGGCCGCGCAGCTTCGTCAACTACCACGCGGTCTTCCTCGACGTCGCCCCGATCACCCTCGGCGCGGACGTCCAGGTCGGACCGAACGTACAACTGCTCACCCCGACCCACCCGGTGCAGCCCGGCCCCCGCCGCGACAAGTGGGAGGCCGCGAAGCCGATCACCATCGGCGACAACGCCTGGCTCGGCGGCGGCGCGATCGTCCTGGCCGGGGTCGCGGTCGGCGCAAACACCGTGGTCGGTGCGGGCGCCGTGGTCACCCGGGACCTGCCCGCCAACGTCGTCGCCGTCGGCAACCCGGCCCGACCGGTCCGCGAGCTCGACTAGTCCGGCAGGCGGACCACCAGGTCGGCGTGCACGGCCGTCGGGGTGATGAGAGCCGCGTTGGCCTCGTCGCTGCCCAGCGCCCACGCCCGGGCTGCCTCCGGCGAACGCCCGTACGCCTCGTGCCGGGCGGTCAACCGACGCTGGCGCAGCTCGGCGTCCAGGTCGAGGAACCACACCTCGTGCAGCAACGTCCGGGCCTCCTCCCAGGGAGAGTCCGGCACCAGCAGGTAGTTGCCCTCGGTCACCACGAGACGAACCGACGGCGGGACCTCGATGGACCCGGCCACCGGCTCCTCCACCTCCCGGCGGAACTCCGGCGCGTACACCGAGGTCGGCTCCAGCCGACGCAACCGGCGCAGCAGCGAGACGTACCCGTTGGCGTCGAAGGTGTCGATCGCGCCCTTGCGGTCGGCGCGGCCCAGCCGTTCCAACTGCGTCTGCGCCAGGTGGAAGCCGTCCATGGGCACCAGCCGCGCGCTCGCCCCGACCTCGGCGACGATCCGCTCCGCCAGGGTGGACTTTCCCGCACCGGGCGCCCCGGTGATGCCGAGCAGTTGCCGCGGGCCGGCGTCGGCCAGTGACCGCGCCCGCGCCACCAACTCGTCGATGGCCAGCACCCGGGCCGGCGGCATCAGTCGAGCACCGGTTCGCTGATCGTGAACCGCGCCTGCACCGCCGCCTGCACGGTCTGCGGTTGCGGGTCCAACTCCAGCTCGGGAACACCACCGCCGCCTCCGCCCCCGGCGTACGCCGCGCGGGCGAACATCGGCCGGTCGGCCGGACCGGAGTCGGCCAGCTCGATGAGGGCGATGACCCGGGCACCCAGCGCCTCGGCGTACTCCCGGGCACGCAGCAGCGCGTCGCCGATCGCGGCGTGCCGCGCCTCGCGGTACGCCGGGCTGTCCGGGCGCAGCTCCCACCAGGGGCCGGACACCTGGACCTGATCCTGGTCGGCGAGCCGGAGCATCAACTCGCCGAGCGCCGTGAAGTCGGTGACCGTCACGTTGGTGGTGACGCTGCCGATCCAGCCCACCACACGCTCACCCGAGCGCTTGGTCTGCGGCCGGACCCACAGGTCGCCGGTCTCCCGCCGGGCCACCGCCGGCTCGGAGCCGTCCAACAGCACCCGGACGGCGGCTGCCCCCTCGGCCAACTGGGTGAGCGTCGCCTCCCGGTCCCGGCCGCGGGCCGTCACGGTCACCGCGAACCGCGCCAGCTCGGGCGGCACCTCCCGGGTCGCCTCGCCGCGCACCTGCACCACCGGGCCGTCCGTCGCCATACCTGTCAGCCTAGTCAGCCAGCGGCAGCAGTGCCGGGTAGGAGACGACGTCCGGACCGACCCGGCAGCCGGTCAGATGGCCGCCGGCAACACCCAGTTCGCGCAGCCAGGCCACCTCGACGGTGTGGTCGCCGTCGGCCGGGAACTCCCGGTCCGCCGCGGCGAACCGCCGATTCCGCAGCGCCGACCGCGCCGCGCCGGCCTGCGCGTACCGGGCGGTCAACCCCGTCGCGTCGGCGGACCGCAGCGCGTCCGCCAGCTCATCCAGGAGTACGCGCACCCCGGCCAACTCGTCCAGCACCCGCGCACGGTTGCCGAGCAGCATGTTGGCCGTCCGCTCGGCCGGCGTCCCGGCGACCCGGGTGCCATCGGAGAAGCTGCCCGCCGCCAGGGCCAACACCGCGTCGCGCAGCGGCGACCGCTGCGTCGCACCGGCCAACGCGCCGGCCAGCAGGTGTGGAACGTGCGAGGCGAGCGCGGCCACCGAGTCGTGCGCGGCCGGGGACATCGGCACCACCCGGGCGCCGAACAGCTCCACCAGGAGCCCGGTGAGCCAGCGGAAGGCGGGCGTCGCCGCGCCCGGCGCCGGGCAGAGCACCCAGGCCGCGCCGGCGAGCAGCGTCGGAGAGGCCGCCGCCAGGCCGGCGGACTCCGCGCCCGCCATCGGATGTCCGGGTACGAAACGATCGGCGAGCCCGAGCCGGTCGGCCGCGTCGGCCACCTCGACCTTGGTGCTGCCCACGTCGGTGAGCACACAGCCCGGCGCGGTCAGCTCGGCCACCTGCGCCAACGTCCCGGCAAGGGTGGGCAGCGGGCCGCAGAGGAAGACCAGATCCCGACCGGCGACGGCCTCTTCGACGGTGTCCGGTGCCGACACACCGCACGACCGCATGCGCTCCCGGGTGGCCGGATCGGGATCCCAGCCCGTCACGTCGAGACCCGCGTCGCGCAGCCGCAACAGCACCGAACCGCCGATCAGGCCGGTGCCGACGACCGCCACCCGCGTCCGGGCGTACGCCCCGTCAGCCTCGGGATTCCGATCGTCCACCTCCGGGCCTGACCCGGCGACCTCGTGGCGTTGGTCGCCCGCCTCGCGGCGTTGGTCGCCCGCTGGCGTGGCGGCACCGGCGTCCGGCGTCGGGACGGTCGTGCCGTCGGTCATCGCCGGACGCCCGGTCAGGCCCGCAGCCGGCCGGCGACCGCCGCGACGTGCTCGTCGGACTCGGTGAGCGCCACCCGCACGTACCGCTGGGCGGCGGGGCCGTAGAAGGCGCCGGCCGCGACCAGGATGCCGCGCCGGGCCAGCCAGTCGACGGTCTGCCAGCAGTCCTCGTCGCGGGTGAGCCAGAGGTAGAGGCCCGCCTCCGAGTGCTCGATCGTGAAGCCGGCCTCGGTGAACGCGGCGCTCAGCACCTCGCGTCGGGCGCGGTAGCGTTCCCGCTGCTCGACGGCGTGCCCCTCGTCCTGCAGGGCGGCCACCATGGCGGCCTGCACCGGCGCGGGCACGATCATCCCGGCGTGCTTACGGATCTTCAGCAGCTCGGCGACGAGGGCCGGATCGCCGGCCACGAATCCGGCTCGGTAACCGGCGAGGTTGGACCGCTTCGAGAGCGAGTGCACGGCCAGCACACCGGTGTGATCGCCACCGCAGACCTGCGGGGACAGCACCGAGACCGGCTCGGCCGACCAGCCCAGCGGCAGGTAACACTCGTCGCTGGCGACCACCGCGCCGCGTTCCCGCGCCCAGTCGACGACCTTGCGCAGGTGCGCCGCGGGCAGCACCCGGCCGGTCGGGTTACCGGGCGAGTTGATCCAGACCAACCGGACCCGCGAGGTCGGCCCGACCGAGGTGAGCGAGTCGGCGCGGACCACGGTGGCGCCGGCCAGCCGGGCACCGTCCTCGTACGTCGGGTAGGCGATCGACGGCACGACGACCACGTCGCCCGGGCCGATGCCGAGCAGGGTGGGCAGCCAGGCGACCAGCTCCTTGGAGCCGATCGTCGGCAACACACCGAGACCGTCGACGCCCGCGCCACAGGCCCGGGCCACCCACGCGGCGATGGCGGCGCGGAGCGCCGGGGTGCCGGCGGTCAGCGGGTAACCCGGCGCGTCGGACGCGTCAGCCAGCGCCTGACGGATCACCGACGGGACCGGATCGACCGGCGTACCCATGGAGAGGTTGATCAGGCCATCCGGATGCGCCGCGGCCAGGGTGGCCGCGGCCTCCAGGGTGTCCCAGGTGAACTCGGGTAGCCGTGCCGAGACCGGCGCGGGCCGGTTCAGTGGCCCTCGCCGCGCGGCGGCTGCGCGGCGACGAAGGTCGCGTCCTTCTCCACCTTGCCAATCTTCGAGGCGCCTCCGGGCGAGCCCAGGTCCTCGAAGAACTCGTAGTTCGCGCCGGTGTAGTCCTTCCACTGCTCCGGGACGTCGTCCTCGTAGAAGATCGCCTCCACCGGGCAGACGGGCTCACAGGCACCACAGTCGACGCACTCGTCGGGGTGGATGTAGAGCATCCGGTTGCCCTCGTAAATGCAGTCGACCGGGCATTCCTCGATGCATGCCTTGTCGAGCACATCCACGCACGGCTCGGCGATGATGTAGGTCACCGGTCTTCTCCTCCGCAAGACGCGCCGCGATCTCCCGCGACGGTAAGAGCCTAGTATCTCGCCGGGGAGGGGGTCGATCGTGCTCCGACAGCAGGATGTGGGACATCGGATCGTAGTCCGCCGGATTGTGGGGATTCGCGAAGGCCGCCCGCTGTTCAGCGACGCCCTCGGCGAGCTGGTCGAGCTGAGCGAGGCTCATCTCACCCTCGCCACGGCGCACGGGCCGCTGCGCGTCCCGGTGGCGCAGGTGCACCGGGCGAAGCGGGTGCCGCCGACCCGACGGCCGACGGCCGCGGCGGTGGTGGCGCTGGAACGGGCCGCCGACGAGGCGTGGCCCGCCCCCACCCGAGGCCGACTCGGCGACTGGCTGCTGCGCTCGGCCGAGGGCTGGACCGGCCGGGCCAACTCGGCGCTGCCCATCGGCGATCCCGACCGGCCGTTGCCGGCGGCCGTGGACGCGGTGGAGCGCTGGTACGCCGAACGGGGTCAGCCCGCGATGATCAACACGCCGCTGCCGCTCGCCGCGCCGGTCGGCGCCGAGCTGGACGAGCGCGGCTGGACCACCCGCCCACCGACCCTCGTCCAGACCGCGCCCCTGCCCGTCGACGCCCTCGCGCTCGGCGGGCCGGGCGTTGCGGTCGTCGAGGTGGTGACCGCGCCGAGCGAGGACTGGCTCGCCATCGCGGCCGGCCGCAAGGGCGGTCTACCGGACGCCGCCCGGCACGTGCTCACCGCCGTGGACCAGGTCCGCTTCGCCCACGGGTACGTCGACGGCGCGCTGGCGGCCATCGGCCGGGCAACGGTGACCGGCCAGGGCCGATGGCTGGGCCTCAGCCTGATCGAGGTGGTGCCGGCCGCCCGCCGGCAGGGGCTGGCCCGCCGTGTGATCGGCGCGCTGGCGGCCTGGGGCGTGTCGGCCGGCGCGACACACGCGTTCCTGCAGGTGGAGCAGCGCAACACGGCAGCCATCGCGCTCTACCGAACGCTGGGCTTCAGCACCCACCACACCTACCTGACGCGCGTCGCCCCGAGCTGACACCCCCGCTCGTCGATCTTGCACTTTCTGCGGCGACATATGGGGCGTCCAAGCTCATGCCGGCAACCGAAAGTGCAAGATCGACGCGAGGTTCTGGTTGGCGTGAGGCGCTGGCGTCAGCGGCGGACTACGCGGCGGGGCTTGGCGGCCTTGACCTCGGCGTACCGCTTGAGCTGCTGCGAGCGGTAGTCGAGACCGAGGGCGGTCGCCACCAGGTAGCCGCCCAGCGCGCCCAGGCCGGTGGCGAGCAGGTAGAGCCAGATCTGCGCGAAGAACGTCCCCGCGCCATCGGCGAACGGGCTGTAGCCGACGAGCAGCGGCCCGACCAACACGGTCAGGGCCATGGCGATCAACACCACGACGGCCACGTCGGCCGCCCAGGCGGCCAGCGGCCGGACGCGACCCCAGCGGAAGGCGACCACGGCCAGGGTCAACCCGATCACCACGAACATCACCAGTGTGACCCGATCGGCCGCAGCGTCGTCGTTGTCGAAACCGAATCGGGTGATCAGCCGGGCAACCATGTTGACCGCGAAGAGCCCTCCCGCGAGCACCCCGATGGTCCGCCACCGTCTGTCCATCGCACGACCTCCTGCCGTACGCCCCGTTCGCGGGGCCGCTTCCCTGGCAGGAATATCTACCACTCGTAGCTGTGTGACGTCACCAACCGCCGAGCTTGGACGGCGGGGCGAGGACCTGCCGGAAGCCCATCACGGCGAACGTCATCGCGCCGGCCACGATCATCGCCAGGCCGACCCAGTTGTCGCCGGCCAGCAGCAGGTCGCCCTCGGTGGTGCGGATGGCCGCCACCGCCATCAGGGCGAACCACGGCACCGCCGGCAGCGCCACCGCCCAGCGACGGCCGACCACCTCGTGCGCGAACCAGCTCAGCACGATGTTCGCGCCGACTGCGAGCAGCGCCGAGAAGCCGATGAGCTGCCCACCGACCCGGACGGTGGCGAGCAGCAGCTCCAACACCCCCGTCACCACACCGGCCACCACCACGACGATCGCGCCGGCCACCCGGAGGCCCAGGTCCAGCAGACGCGGCGGCGGCCCCGCCGGCGGCGGGCCGTCCTCATCGTTCACGACCGACATCGGCGCGGCGGGCAACGTCACCGGAGACCGGCCGCCGCGACCGGGGAGCGGTCCGCGTCGGCCACGTCCGGCAGCCCGGCGAAGAGGTCGTCCTCCCAGCCGTACGGGCCGAAACCGGGACCCTTCGCGCCGACGGCGAGGGTGAAGAACTCCACACCCATGAACTCGCCGCCGAAGTTGCCCGCGATCGAGTAGAGCCACGAGGTGGCCGGGATCTGGGTGCCGTGCGCCCGCATCGCCGCCTCCTTGGCCGCGTGCTGGTCGGTGCCGTCGATCCGGGCGGCGATCTGCTCGTCCGGAGTGCCGAAGGGCAGCTCGGCCAGGTCCTGGATGCCGGCGAACGGATTGTCCGAAGATTCGGCGAAGTGCGACATGCCGGCCTCGAGCACGCTGAGCGGCATGGCCGTCCAGTAGACCTTGGCCGGGGCGCAGCCCTCGAGGGCGGCCAGCTCGACGGCGCGCATCGCCACCCGGTGCGCCTGGATGTGGTCGGGGTGGCCGTAGAAGCCGTTCGGGTCGTAGGTGACCAGCACCTGCGGGCGTACCTCTCGCATGATCTCCACCAGGTGCCCGGCGGCCTCGTCGAGGTCGGCCTGCCAGAAGGCCCGGGGGTGCTCGTTCGTCGCGAGGCCCATCATCCCCGAGTCGCGGTAACGACCGGCGCCGCCCAGGAAGCGGTGATCGGCGACGCCGAGCGCCGCGCAGGCGGCCGCCAGCTCCGCGATCCGGTACCCGCCGAGCTGGTCGGCCTCGGCGGCGGCGAGCTGCGCGAGCGCCGGCACGTGGATCTCGCCCTCCTCGCCGAGCGTGCAGGTCACCAACGTGACGTGCGCGCCGGCGGCGGCGTAGTGGGCCATGGTCGAGCCGGTGCCGATCGACTCGTCGTCAGGGTGCGCGTGGACCAGCAGCAGGCGGCGGTCGGGCAGCGTCGTCACGACGGTCACTCTAACCGGCGGCACGGGCCGGGAGTCGTTGGACGCGTCCGCCCAGGTCGGCCACATCACGCCCGGCGCGGCTCTACGATTTGGCCTGTGGACTTTCCGGAGCTGGCCGCCCGTACCCGCCGGTTCAGCCACGGCGCGCCCCGGGCTGTCTCCGTGGCCGCGGACGGCTCCCGGGTGATCTTCCTGCGCTCGGCCGGTCCGGAGGATCCGGCAGATGCGCTCTGGCTGCTGGACGTGGCGACCGGCGAGGAACAGCTCGTGGCCGATCCGGTGGCACTGCTGGGCGACGACGGCGACGTCCGGGCGCTCACCCCCGGCGAGCGGGCGCTGCGGGAACGGCTCCGGCTCAGCGCCGCCGGCATCGGCTCGTACGCGTTGGACGCCGCCGGCCGGGTGGCCGTGTTCGCGCTGGCCGGCCGCCTGTTCCGGGCGGATCTGGTGCACGGCGACGTGGTGGAGGTGGCCACCGTCGGCCCGGTGCTGGACCCTCGACCCGATCCGACCGGCGAGCGCCTGGCCTACGTGACCGACGCGGCCGGGGGCGTACGCCGCGGTGAGCTGCGGGTGATCGACGCCGACGGCGCCGACACGCTGCTGGCCGGCGAGGACGCGGGCGTGAGCTGGGGGTTGGCCGAGCACATCGCGGCCGAGGAGTTCGGCCGGTACCGGGGCTACTGGTGGGCCCCGGACGGGCGCATGGTGCTCGCCGCCCGGGTGGACGAGTCCCGGCTGGAGCGCTGGCACCTGCACGACCCGGCCGAGCCGGGCAGTCCGCCGACCGCCGTCGCGTATCCCCGGGCCGGTGGCCCGAACGCCGAGGTGAGCCTGCACCTGCTGGACCTCGACGACGGCTGGGTCGACGTGCACTGGGACCGGGAGACCTACCCGTACCTGACCGGGGTGAGCTGGGGTGAGGGCAGCCCGCTGATCACCGTGCTGCGCCGCTCGCAGCAGCACGGGCTGGTCCTCGCGGTGGACCCGCGTACCGGTGAGACGCAGGTCCACGCCGAACTGGCCGACCCGCGCTGGGTGGAGCCGATCGCCGGCACCCCGGCGCACCTGCCCGACGGCCGGGTGCTGGTCGGGGGCGAGTTGGCCCACGACGGGTACGACGCGCGGTGCCTGTTCGCCGACGGCACGCTGCTCACCCCACCCTCGCTGTACGTGCGGCGGGTCGTCGGTCGACTGCCGGCCGTCAGCGGTCCCGCCGACCTGCTGGTGGAGGCGAGCGACGGCGAGCCCAGCGAGAAGCACCTGTTCCGGGTCCGTACGACGATCGGCGGCGGGGTGGACGCCCGGCGTGTCACCACCGACTCGGGCTGGCACACGGCGGCCGTCGGCGGGGACGTACTGGTGGTCGGCAGTGCGTCGCTGGACCACGCCGGGGTGCGCTGGACCGTGTCGCGCGGCGGCCAGGAGCTGGCCGAGCTGCGATCGCTGGCCGCCGAGCCGCCGTACTCGCCACTGCCGCTGCTGGAACGGGTGACCGACCGGCGGCTGCCGGCGGCGGTGCTCTACCCCGACAACCACGTGACCGGCCGGCGGCTGCCGGTGCTGCTGGACATTTACGGCGGCCCGGGGCACCAGGAGGTGGTGGCGGCGCGGGCCGCGTGGTTGGAGCGGCAGTGGTGGGCCGACGCCGGGTTCGCGGTGGTCACGATCGACAACCGGGGTACGCCGGGAGTGGCCCCCTCGTTCGAGAAGGCGATCCACCGACGGCTGGCCGACGTGATCCTGACCGACCAGATCGACGCGTTGACCGCGCTCGCCGGCAAGCACCCGGACCTGGACCTCGGTCGGGTGGCCGTCCGCGGCTGGTCGTTCGGCGGGTGGCTGGCCGGGTTGGCCGTGCTGCGTCACCCGGAGCTGTTCAAGTGCGGCATCGCCGGTGCCCCGGTGACCGACTGGGCGTTGTACGACACCGCGTACACCGAGCGGTATCTCGGCCTGCCGGAGGACGGCATGGACGTGTACGCGCACCACTCGCTCGTCGAGTTGGCCGCCGAGCCGGTCACCGGCCCGGACCAGGCCCGCCCGCTGCTGCTGGTGCACGGCCTGGCCGACGACAACGTGGTGGCCGCGCACACGCTCCGGCTGTCGGCAGCGCTGCTGTCCACCGGCCGGCCGCACGCCGTGCTGCCGCTGACCGGCGCCACCCACATGGCCGCGAACGGCACCGCCGAGCGGCTACTCCCGCTGGAACTCGACTTCCTGCGTACGCATCTGCTCTGAAACGGAGGCGACCCCCGTTCCGACAACGCTGCCGGAACGGGGGTCCTTTTCCGGGGTGCGGACAGGTCAGCCCTTGGGGCTGGGACCAAAACGGTTCGCCCCGGGCGTGCCGTCCTGAACGAAGAACACGATCAGGACGATGGCGCCGATGATCGGCACCAGGCTGATCAGCAGCCACCACCCCGTCTTGTCGGTGTCGTGCAGGCGTCGCACCGCGACAGCCAGCGTCGGGAGAAGCAGCGCCAGGGAGGCGATGAGGCCGATGAAACCGCTCGACGAACCGTCGACGAAGGTCAGTCCCAGCGCGTTGTCCAGGACGGAGGTGACGATGCTGACAAGGACTGTGAACAGGACGAACCACCAGTATTCAGAGCGGCGGGCCCGACCCGCGAAGCCGACGTACTGGCTGAGCACCGATTTGACGGCGGCACCGAAGGACATTGCTATCTCCCGTTGTGTGAGGGGTTTCGAGATCAACGCGAGGGCAGCCAAACAGACCGATATGACACGGTCAACGGCTGAGCAGCCGAACAGCAGTAGCTACAGCGCCTGATCTTCGGCGGTTCCGTCGGCTACAGGCTCCCCGACTCCGGCCAGTGGGACCAGTGTGTGTTCGGCTGCGCTTTCGGTGCGTAGAGCGTGCGATCGCCGGTCGCCAGGGCATCGGCGATCTGACGGAACGTCTCGGACCGGCTTGGACGTGAGCCGGTGAGGTTGCCGGCCCGTGGCGAGTAGCCGATTGTCTCGACGACGAGCGCCCGTCGCCCCGCGTCCCGATATCCGTGCAGTCGGGCGTCGACGGCGTAGGAGTAGCCGTTGTCGAGGTCCGGAAACCGGAACTCTTCGGCTGCGGCGTCGAGTTGTTCGAGGATGTCGGCTGGGCGCACGGCCGGGGTCATCGTGTCCCGCGTTCCCAGACCGACTGCGGCGGCTCGGCAAGAGCTTTGGTGAACAGGGCGAGGTAGCTGTCGTGGGCCAGGCGCAGTTCGCCGAGTTCGTCTTCGGTGAACCAGCCGATGGCATCGTGTTCGTCGGGCGCGGCGTTGACCGGGGACCCCTGCCACGCGTCGACCAGCCAGATCTGCATGTCGAACGTGTCGGTGTGCACCTCGTGCACCGGCGGCGCCGAGGGTGCCGTGATATCGATGCCCACCTCCTCCCGAAGCTCCCGGGCCAGGGCCTCGCCAGGTAGTTCCCCGGGCTCCACATGCCCGCCGGGCATGTCCCAGACGTCGGGGTACCACCGCCGCTGCGGAGATCGGTGACACAGCAGCACCCGGTTCCCATCGCGCAGCAGGCCGGTGACGATGCGTGCCTTGGCAGAGATTTCCGCAGAGTTCGACACGGCCGCATCGTGTCACCCGTCCCGGCTCAGCGGTGGGGCGCGCCTCGCACCCAAGATCGTCACAACATCAGGGTTGTTGCTGCTTCAGAGGCCCGGCAGGCAGCAACATCAGGGTTGTTGCTGGCTACGGGCGTCGGGATGTCCACGCGGGTGGCCCATTCGGCGAGTTCCTCCGCGGACATGGGCCACGTCGTGTGGGGCGCATCCGCCTGGCGCTGATCGAGCCTTTCGCGCTTCTCGGCCGGGGTGAGTTCGAAGTAGCGCAGCTCCACCTTCGCGCCGAGGTCGGCCGCCGCCTGCCGCAGCGCGGAACGCTCGTCCCGACTCCAGAGGCCGAAGTCGATCACCACGTTGTTGCCGAGTTCGAGGGCGCGCAGCCCGATCTCGACGAGCCGCCCCTCGATCACGTCCGAGGCCGCCGGCGGATTCTCGGCCCCGTAGAGGGCCTTCACCCACTCGTCCTTGGTCAGCCGAAGCGCCTTCTGCTCGACCTCGATCCGCCGGGCGGCAGTGGTCTTTCCCGTACACGGGAGCCCCACCGTCAGGAACAGTGTCGGTCGCGTCATCACGGCTCCCATCCGGTCAGCGTGCCCGGGTCTCCCAGACCGGCTCCTGCGGCTCGTCATTGTGCACGACGAAGTCGACGTGATTCCTCGGGCGCACGGTGTCGAAGTAGAGCTGTTGGGCGGGGACGTAACGCTCCCGCCAGCGCCTCTCGACATCCGCCCGGGATGACACCCGCCGCTCTCGGATCACGGCCCGGTCCACCGTCGTCTCGATCGCCGTGGAGACGAGGATGCGCAGCTCCCACCGATCGATCAGTTCCGGGCGCATGAGGAACACGCCGTCGAACACCAGCACGGCGTCGGCGGGGGCCGTCATGCTCGGCGGCGACAGCACGGTATCCGTGGCGCGGTCGTACACCGCGGGTTGGAAGCCTCGATCGCGGCCCGGTCCGAGGGGATCGAGCAGAACCCGGTTCAGCGCCGCAAAGTCGTGGGTGTCGAAGTAGCAGCCTTCGGCCGAGTACTCGCCGCGCGGATAGCGTCGCGACCGGGGAAAGAGGAAGTCGTCGATCGTCGCACGGATGACGTAGCGGCCCTGACTCCGCAGGACGACGGCGAGTTCGTCGGCGAGGGTGGTCTTGCCGGTGGCTGGTGGTCCGTCGACGGCAACCCGTACCGGGTGTGCGACATCAACGGACCCGACCGCCTCGGCGAGACGGCCGAGCAACTCCGCACGGCGCGACCCTGGCCGTACCTCACTCACCGCAACTCGCAATCTTGGATCTGCCGCCACAGCTCCACGTCAATCGTCCTCGATGCGCCCGGTGGCGGGATCGACCATCGCCAGGAAGTCGCGGATGTTCTCCCTGTGCTCGTCGAGCGACAGGCCGAGAGTCGGACCGACACCGAATCCGTAGCCGGGCCTCGGCCCGCTGAGCCACGTGTAGTCGGTGCCGTCGCACTCGTTCGGGCGGAGGGCGAACGTCTCACCGTCGACGTCAACCGTGACCGACGTCGCGTCGTCCGTAGGTACGGGGCGCAGACCGGGTACGGCGTTCCGATCGACATCGCCGTCATCGGGGTAGATGGGCTTCACCTGGCCATCATCGCGCGGTAAGGACCATCCGCTGGCGGCCCGGCCGCAACTGCCCCCTGCTCCTGCTTCGCCAACCAACCCGCGACCACGCCGACCACGACGCTGGCGGTCGCCGTCATGCCGGTGCCAGAACGTCCCGTCGACCGGTAAATCATGATCGGCGAAAGGACCGTCGCACGTATCAGCCATCGGGAAGCGTTGACAGTTGCGCCTAAACTGTCGCACGTGAATCGACAAACCTCGAACAAGATCGGCGTATCAAAAGGAAGTGGGATTCGTCCGCAGGTCCACGATCTGTTCATCAGCTACTCGCACAGCGATCGTTCGCTGGTTGAGAGTTTTGCATCCGCACTGCGGGCGCGACGCATCCGAGTCTGGTTTGACGGTTGGGAGATGAAGCCCGGCGACGTCCTGCGCGAACGCATTTCCGCAGGCATCGATAACACGTCGTTCTTCCTCGTCATCCTGTCGCCGGAGGCCCTGGCGTCGAACTGGGTGAAATACGAGCTGAACTCCGGAATGATTCATGAGATTGAACGTGGGCACGTCCGGGTAATTCCAGCGATGGCGCGGGATGTGACCCTGGCGGACTTGCCTGCGGACCTCAGATCGAAGTTCTGTCTGGATCTGCGTACGGCGGCCGCCCGGCGGCTCGCGGTTGATGCAGTTGTCGATCTGGTTCAACCAGAAAGGAGGCTGCGTAAGGAGTTGATGGAATCGCTGCGCTCCCCCACGGACGACACGCTGGCGACCATAGCGCTCCTGCGGGAGTACGCGAATCGCTACGGAGACCAAGGGATCCAGGCATCCGCGCTTCGTGGGCTGGCGAAGATCAAGACGCCGGCGGCAACCCTGGTCATCGCCGAACGAGTGTTCGACATCTGGGGGGTGCAGGCCATCAAGGTGGCACTGAGGATGCTGGCCCGCAACCGCGACTCTGGCGGACTGCTCGCGCTGACCGCCCTCATCTTCCACGACCTACGCTTTTTCTACGACAAGATAGATCTGATCTGCAATCTCATCGCGGACGATGAACCCGATGTGACGCGTCTCTTACGGCAGCATTCGGATCATGGCCGGGGAAGATTCGTTCGACTGGCCGGCATTTTCGACAAAGCCACCGATCTCGACCTGCGTCATGGTAGTCGCCTCGCCGCGTCCATCGGCCATTGGGAGCTATATGATCGCCCTCCCCTCGCAACGCCGCACGAACTGGCCATGGCCGAATCCTATGCGAACCATCGGATGCCAGGACTGGTCAACCTCATGCGAAGCATGATGTGACCCGCCGACGGCGGAGCACGAGTGGGGAATGCCATTCCTACGCCGCGCACCCGGGCCGCCTGACGTCACTGCAGGAACAGGTCCGCAGGTTGCGACCGAACGGTGACCCGTTCAGCGGAATCGGAGCGGCCTCCTCCCGACGGCATTGTCGGTAGGGGAACCCTCCTACTCGACCTACGGCTTACGCGACCCCTCGCTCGTCGAGTCGGCCGCCGAGCCGGTCACCGGCCCGGACCAGGCCCGCCCGCTGCTGCACGGCCTGGCCGACGACTACGTGGTGGCCGCGCACACACTCCGGCTGTCGGCGGCGCTGGTCTCCAGCGGCCGCCCGCACGCCGCGCTGCCGCTGACCGGTGTCATCCACATGGCCGCGAACGGTACCGCCGAGCGGCCCACACTCCCAAGATCGCACCCGATCCAGGAACGAGTGGTATCCCCGGCGCCACACAACCTCAGCCGCGAAGGACTCGTCACGAAAGGCGACATCGGTTACGGTCTCTGCAACAAACGCATGTGACAACGCGGGGGCCACCCTGATCGTTGAACCGGCGCCTGCCGAGCCGGCCGTCACATCACGGGAGGACAATGTGTCGGATTATCCGAAGATGATCGTCCCGGTCGACCACATTGAGCCGGTGCCTCGCCGGATCCGAGCCTTCCTCGGCGGCGAGCAGGTACTGGAGACCACGCGTGCGTTGTACGTGTGGGAATGGCCGTTCTTCCCGCAGTACTACATCCCCGTCGATGACGTGAATCGCAGCCTGTTGATCGAGGGCGAGGGCACCGAGGCGTCCCGGCGCGGGACCGCGCGGCTGCACGGGCTGCAGGTTGGCGAGACGATCCGTCCTTCGTGCGGGCGGTTGTACGGAGACGACGCGCTGGCCGGGTTGGCGGACACGATCCGGTTCGACTGGGCCGCCATGGATTCTTGGTTCGAGGAGGACGAAGAGGTCTTCGTGCATCCCCGCAACCCGTTTGCGCGGGTCGACGCGGTGCGTTCCACCCGCAGCGTCAGGGTGGAACTGGAAGGGGTCGTCCTGGCCGAGTCGACATCGCCCGTGGTGGTCTTCGAAACCGGTCTACCGCCCCGCTACTACCTCAACCGGACCGACGTGAACTTCCAGCACCTCGTGGCGTCGGCGACGAGGACCGCCTGCCCGTACAAGGGCCAGACCAGCGACTACTGGTCCATCCGACTCGATGACCAGACCCACCCGGACCTGGCCTGGTCGTACGACTTCCCGACCGCCGCACTCCTGCCGATCGCCGGCCTGATCGCCTTCTACAACGAGAAAGTCGATCTCTTCGTCGACGGCGAGCGACTGAGCCGGCCGGCAACGCCCTTTCACTGAACCGACTTCACGCCGCACTGGATTGATCAAAATCCGGCAAGGGTCCCCGCCCGACGATGTTGTCGGGCGGGGACCCTTGCCTTTGCGCGGTGTGACCTACGGCTTGACGTACGCGTTGACGAACGCCGGGTAGCCGAAGACGCTGGAGACGAAGACGCCGCCGGCCTTGGAGCCGTACACGTGGTACGCCACGTCGACGTAGAGCGGCACCACGGGCGCGTGCTCCTTCATGATCCGCTCGTCCAGCTTGGCCCACTCCGGGCCCTGCTCGGACGGGGCGAGCGCCAGGATCCGGTCCATCTCGGCGTTGATCGTGGGGTCGTTGAAGTAGGACTGGTTGCTGTTGCCCTCGGCCTTGATGCTGCGGCCGTCGTACAGCACGGAAAGGATCGCCGCGCCGCTCGGCCAGTCCGCCGCCCAGTTACCGATGTACAGGTCCCACGGGTTGTCCTTCTTCTTGATCTCGTCGAGCTTCGCGTCGTCGGAGATGTTCCGCAACGTGATCTTGAAGCCGGCGCGCTCCAGGTTGGCCTTGAGCTGGGCGCCCTGCTGCTGCTCGGTCGAGTTGTCGGCGACACCGAGGACCAGCTCCGGCGTCTGCCCGCCGAGCAGTTCCTTGGCCTTGGCGACGTCGCCGTTGGGGCCCGCCGGGTACGCCTCGTACGCCTCGTAGCCGATCGTGGCCGGCGGCATCAGCGTGGTCAGCGGGGCGGCGACGTTCTGGCCGCCGAGCGCCTTGACCATGCCCTCCCGGTCGATGGCGTAGTTGAGCGCCTGGCGGATCTTGAGGTCCTTGACCCGCTGGTTGTTGATGACGAGCTGGTTGGCGCTCGGCGTCGGCGAGAGGATGCTGCGCGACTTCAGCGCGGCGTCCCCGGCCACCTTGGCGACCAGCGAGGCGGGTACGGCGTTGAAGGCGAGCGCGCTCTGGTCGGCGCCGTTGTCGGCGATCACCCGGTTGTTGGCAGCGTCCGCGGTCGGGCCGAAGCTCCACACGAACTGGTCCGGGTACTGGTGCCGGACCGGGTCGGTGTTCGGGTCCCAGTTGGTGTTGCGGTCGAGCGTGATCTGGACGCCGACCTGGTTCTTGGCGACCTTGTAGGGGCCGGACGAGAACGGCTGCTTGTCCAGGTCGATGCCGGTGTCCTTGTCCGGGGGCAGCGGTGCGGTGGTCGGCAGTGACGCGGCGAACGGCAGGTCACAGCGCGGCTTGGCGAACTCGAACCGCAGCGTCTTCGCGTCCGGCGTGCTCAAGCCGGGCGGCAGGGACGTCTTGTTCTTCTTGAAGTCCCACTTGGTGTCGAACTGCGGGGTGTCGGCCAGCCACTCCTGGATATAGGTCGGGCCGCCGGAGAGGTCGGGGTCGAAGGAGCGGGCGATGCCGTACGCGATCTCCTTGGAGGTGATCGGCCGGCCGTCCTCGAACTTCACCCCGTCCTTGATGGTGAATTCCCAGACCTTGCAGTCGTTGTTGACGTTCTTGCCCGGCGTCTCGGCGAGGTCACCGACGAGAACGAGGCCGCCCTTGCCGTCGTCCTTCCAGGTGGTCAGGTAGCGCGCGAAGAGCGGGTTGGTCATGAGGCCGGCGAACGAGTACGTCCGCTGCGGGTCAAGGTGGGAGATCGGCGACTCCCGGATGATGGTGAAGGTGCCGCCCTTCGCGGCGCCGCTCACCTCGGCCGCCGGCCCCTTCGAGTCCTTGGGGTCGGTCGCGATGACCCCGGTCTGCTGCCGGTTGTTGTCCACCGTGGTGCCCTCGCCCGTGTTCTTCGAGCACGCACCCAACGTCACAACCAGAGCGATCGCGCCGCCTGCGGCAACCGCCACGCGTGGTCGCATGAAGTACCTCCTTCACCCATGTGTCGTGCGGTTCCGTCGGGGCGGGAACCGCCGACGTCCCGAGGATCGTAAGGAAGAAAACCTACAAGTTGTGTAACAGTTGTCGATAAATTCCGCCAGCAGCCATGCGCGGGACGGCGCGCGGCTCAGCGCAGCCGCACCCGTGGGTCGATGGCCGCATACAGCAGGTCCACCAGCACGTTCGCCAGCACCACGAAGACGGCGGCGATCAGCACAGTGGCCATGATGGTGGGCAGGTCGCCCGAGCGCACGGCGTCCACGGCCGTACGCCCCAACCCCTGGATGCCGAACGTCGTCTCGGTGATCACCGTGCCGCCCAGCGCCCCGCCCACGTCCAGCCCCGCGATGGTCACCACCGGGGTGATCGCCGCGCGCAGCGCGTGTCGCCCGTACACCACGGGTTTGGCCAGGCCCTTGGCCCGCGCGGTCCGGACGAAGTCCTCGGACAGCGTCTCCAGCATCTGCGCCCGCGACAGCCGGGCGTAGATCGCCGAGAACAGGAACGCCAGCGCCACCCAGGCGAGCACCAGCCCGCTGGCCCACTTCGCCGGATTGTCGAACAGGGACGTGTAGCTCGGCACCGGCAGCCACCGCAGGTTGTAGACGAACACCAGCAGCAGCACCGCGCCCACGAAGTAGAGCTGCAACGACGCGCCGGTGAGCGAGAAGCCGATGGCCGCCCGGTCCAGCCAGGTGCCCCGGCGCAGCGCCGAGACCATGCCCAGTCCCACCCCGAGCAGCAGCCAGAGGATCGCCGCCGGGATCACGATGCTCAGCGTCACCGGCAGCACCCGGGCGATGGTGTCCGAGACGGCCTCGTTGGTGACGTACGACCAGCCCAGGCAGGGCGCGTCGCACCGGCCGCCCTGGGCGCTGCCCAGGTCCCGACCGGTGACGATGCCCTTCATGTAACCGGCGTACTGACTGACCAGCGGGTCGTTCAGGCCCAGGTCGTCGCGGACCCGTTCCAACCGCTCCGCGTTGCAGTTCTTGGAACAGATGCTGCTGACCGGATCGCGGGGCAGGGCGAAGAACATCAGGAACGTCAGCACGCTCACCGCGAACAGGGTCAGCGTGGCGGAGAAGAGTCGCTTGATCAGAAATCGCGCCATGATTGTGACCCCTACCGGGACGACTTCGGGTCGAGCGCGTCCCGCAACGCGTCGCCGAAGAGGTTGAAGGCGAACACCAACGCGAAGATCGTGATGCCCGGGAAGAACACGTACGCCGGGTCGGTCTGAAGAAAGTCCAGACTGCGGTAGATCATCCGACCGAAGCTCGGCGTCTCGTCGCTGAGGCCGACGCCGATGAAGGACAGCGCGGCCTCGCTGGTGATGAACTGCGGCACCGCCAGGGAGAACGACACCAGGATCGGCGCCCAGATGTTCGGCAGCAGCTGCCGGAAGATGATGTGCCCCAACCCGGCGCCGCTGGCCTTGGCGGCCTCCACGAACTCCCGCTCGCGCAGCGCGATCACCTGCCCACGTACCAGCCGAGCGGTGCTGGTCCAGCCGAAGATCGCGAAGACGGCGATCAGCACCCCCACCCCGAAGGCCAACGACACCTGCCCCCGCTCGCCGTAGAAGCGCAGCGTGATCGTGGGGGTGAGCGCCAACGCGATGATCAGGAACGGCATGGCCAGGGTCAGGTCGGTGATCCAGTTGATCACCGCGTCCAGCCAGCCGCCGAGGTAGCCCGCCAGCGCGCCGAGCACGATGCCGATCGCGGCCGTGATCAGGGCCGCGGCGAACGCGATGAACAGTGACGTGCGCAGCCCGTAGATCAACCGGATGAAGATGTCCCGGCCCAGCCCCGGTTCCAGGCCGAACCAGTGCTCCCCGGTGACCCCGCCGACGTAACCGAGCGGCATGCCGAAGCCGTCCAGCAGGCTCTGGAACTGCTCGCGCGGCCCGACGCCGTAGACCATCTCGATCAGCGGGGCGGACAAACCCAACAGCATGAAGAACACCAGGAGTACGCCGCTGACCACCGCCGTACGGTCGCGGCGCAGCCGCATCCAGGCGAGCTGACCGGGCGAACGACCGACGACGCCCTTGACCTGCGGCCCGCTCGCATCAGAGCCGGACTCGATCTCGGCCAGCGCCACACCCTCCACCGGAGACAGGCTCATGACGACACCTCCTCGATGATCGGGGCCGCTACCTCGGGGCCGGTGCTGCCTGCTTCCCCTTCGGGGCCGGTGCTGCCTGCTTCCCCTTCGGGGCCCGTGCCAGCCGCTTCCCCTTCGGGGAAGTGACACGCGGTGGCCTGCCGACCGCCGTCGCGCGGGACCAGCGCGGGCTGCTCGGTGGCGCAGACGTCCTGCGCCTTCCAGCAGCGGGTACGGAACCGGCAGCCCGACGGCGGGTCGAGCGGCGTGGGCACGTCACCGGTCAGCCGGATCCGGCCCGCCGGGCCGAGCTGCGTGACGTCCGGGATCGCCGAGAGCAGCGCCCGGGTGTACGGATGTTGCGGGCGCTCGTAGATGTCCTCCCGGTCGCCGATCTCCACGATCCGGCCCAGGTACATGACCGCGACCCGCTGACAGAAGTGTCGGACCACGGCCAGGTCGTGTGCGATGAACACGAACGCCAGCCCGAGTTCTCGTTGCAGGTCCCGCAGCAGGTTGACGACCTGCGCCTGGATCGAGACGTCCAGCGCGCTCACCGGCTCGTCCGCCACGATCAGCTTCGGTCGCAGCGCCAACGCGCGGGCGATACCGATGCGCTGGCGCTGCCCGCCGGAGAACTCGTGCGGGTACCGGTTGTAGTGCTCCGGGTTCAACCCGACCAGCTCCAGCAGCTCCTGCACCCGCGCCTTGATCCCGCCGGGCGGCTTGATGCCGTTGACCTGCAACGGCATCGCCACGATCCGACCGACCGTGTGCCGGGGGTTCAGCGACGCGTACGGGTCCTGGAAGATGATCTGAAGTTCCTGCCGCAGCGGGCGCAGCTCGCGCCGGCCGGCGTGCGTGATGTCCCGCCCGGCGAACTCGATGCTGCCGCTCGTCGGCTCCAGCAGCCGCACCAGCATCCGGCCGGTGGTCGTCTTGCCGCAGCCCGACTCCCCCACCAGGCCGAGCGTCTCGCCGGGGCGTACGTCGAAGTCGAGCCCGTCGACCGCCCGCACGGTGCCGGTCGCGCGCAGTCCCTGCCGTACCGGAAAGTGCTTGGTCAGCCCGCGGACCCGCAGCAGTGGTTCGTCGCTCATCGGGCCACCCCCACGGATGCCACGTTCTCGGCGTAGATGGCCGCACGCTCCTCGGCGCTCAGGTGGCAGGCGACCAGGTGGCCGTCGCCGCCCGCCGGCCGCAACTCGGGCACCTCGACACGGGACCGGTCGCCGACGCGGTCGTCATACCGGCAGCGCGGGTGGAAGGCGCACCCGGACGGCAGGTTGATGAGGCTCGGCGGATTGCCGGGGATCGGCACCAGGTCCGCGTCCGCGTCGCCGTGCAGCGACGGCACGCTGGAGAGCAACCCCCAGGTGTACGGATGCTGCGGCGAGCGGAGCACCTGCTCCACGCTGCCGTGCTCCACGGCCCGCCCGCCGTACATGACCAGCACCTCGTCGGCGACCTGGCCGACCACACCGAGGTCGTGGGTGATCAGGATGATCGCGGAGTGGAACTCGGCCTGGAGGTCGGCGAGCAGGTCGAGGATCTGCGCCTGCACCGTGACGTCCAGCGCGGTGGTCGGCTCGTCGGCGATCAGCAGCGCCGGGTCGTTGACCAACGCCATGGCGATCATCGCCCGCTGGCGCATGCCGCCGGAGAACTCGTGGGGGTACGCATCGAAGCGGCGGGCGGGCTGCGGGATGCCGACCCGGCCCAGCATGTCCACCGCCCGCTGCCGGGCCGCACGCCGACCGACCTTCGGGTGGTGCACCCGGTACGCCTCGGCGATCTGCCGGCCGACGGTGTAGTACGGGTGCAGCGCGGACAGCGGATCCTGGAAGATCATCGCCATCTCCCGGCCGCGCAGTCGGCGTACCTCCTCCTCGGGCAGACCGACGAGCTGCCGGCCGCCGACGGAGATCTCCCCGGTGATCGTGGCCCGCTTGGGATCGTGCAGACCGAGGATGGACAGCGACGTGACGCTCTTTCCGGAGCCGGACTCGCCGACGATCCCGAGCGTGCGCCCCCGCTCGACGGCGAAGGACACCCCGTCGACCGCGCGCACGACGCCGTCGGAGGTGTCGAACCGGACCCGCAGGTCACTCACCCGCAGGTAGGGATCCGAGCTGTCCACGGCACCTCCCTCAGTGACGAAGAGAACTTACAACAATGCCCAGAGGGTGAAAATAAGCTACAGGTTCGGCACGTGTCAGCGGGCCCGAGCGTAACGAGTCCGCATCAGCCCCGCACGCCCCGCGCCCCGCGCCCCGCGCCCCGCGCCCCGCGCCCCGCGCCCCGCGCCCCGCGCCCCGCGCCCAAGATCCTCACAACATCCCCGAAGTTGCTGCCTCAGCCGCGCCGGAGACAGCAACATCCCCGATCCTGCGCAGATCTTGACGACGGACCCACCCAGCGTCGTCAAGGTCATGCTCGAACCAGGATTAAGTGGCCTCGATGCGCCGGGAGACCACTACATCCACGATCGAGCGCGATCTTGACGAGTCGACCTCGGCGATCACGGGATCCGAGCCGCATCCATGCGTGCTCGCACCACAAGTGCGACCTCAGCAGACGGGAATGAGGTGCGCTGGTCAGGTGATACCCACCGGCATTCTTTGCCGCAGCCTGCCGTGGACTGAATCGGACTACCTCGCCCTTGGCGTAACGGCCGAGCGGATCGAACTCCTCGATGGCGCCCTGCTCATCGGACCGCCACCGTCTGTACGGCACCAGGTGATCTTCGGTGCGCTCGCAGCCACGCTGACACCGGGCTGCGTAGCGGCGGATCGCACCCTGCTGCCGGTGGTCAACCTACGACTCAGCAGCAGTCGGATCCTCAACCCCGACCTCGTTGTGACGGCGGAGCTGGAGCTCACGGCCGATTGCGTGCCGGCGAGCGCGGTCCTGCTTATCGGCGAGATCGCCGCGCCTCACACCGCCGTCATCGACCGTCTGTTGAAGCCGCATGTCTACGCCGTGGCCGGCATCGAGTGGTATCTCCTCGTCGAGCAGGAAACGCTGACCCTGCGCCTTCATCGGCTGGAGGGTTCCCGATACGTGCGGCAGTCGACGACCAGGGTCGGCGAGGTGCTGGAACTGACCGAGCCGGTGCGGGCGACGATTCGGCCGGAAGAACTTCTTCCCTGACGGGTGTCGGTCGGCTGCCCTAGGGTCGTCGCATGACCGAGTTCGACGCGGCCACCGCCGCCGTCCAGGCCGCTCTCGACGCGGGCGCCCGGTACGCCGACGCGCGGGTGATGCACCGCCGCTACGAGTCGATGACCGCACGCAACGGTGACGTGGAGGAGCTGACCCAGGACGAGAGCATCGGGCTCGGGGTCCGGGCGCTGGTCGGTGCGAGTTGGGGCTTTCACGCCGTACCCGATCTGTCGGACGCCGCCGCCCGCGACGCCGGCCGGCGCGCGACCCGGACCGCGATGGCCAGCGCGCGGGTGCCCGGCCCCGCAGTCGACCTGGTCGCGGTCGAGGCCGTGACGGCGAGCTGGTCCTCGGACTGCCGGATCGACCCGCTCGGGGTTCCGCTGTCCGACAAGGGCGACCTGCTGGTCGGCGCGACCCGCGCCATGGCCGAGCACGGCGCGGACCTGGCCGAGGGGCTCTACCAGATCTGGGACACCACCAAGTGGTTCGTCTCCAGCGAGGGTCACCGCATCGATCAGCGCATCCGCGAGTGCGGCGGCGGCATTTCGGCCACCTCGATCGGGGACGGCGAGACGCAACGGCGGTCCTGGCCCAGTTACCGGGGGCAGTACGGCACCACCGGCTGGGAGCTGGTCGAATCGCTCGACCTGGCCGCGCACGCCGCGCAGATCGCCGAGGAGTCGCGGGCGCTGCTCACCGCGCCACCCTGCCCGGCCGGCGAGACCGATCTGATCCTCGGCAGCGAGCAGCTGGCCCTGCAGATCCACGAGTCGGTGGGCCACGCCATCGAGCTGGACCGGATCCTCGGCTGGGAGGCCGCGTTCGCCGGCACGTCCTGGCTGGACCTGGCCCAGCTCGGATCGCTGCGCTACGGCTCCGAGCTGATGAACATCACCATCGACCCGACCATCCCCGGCGCGCTGGGCAGCTTCGGTTTCGACGACGAGGGCTCCCCCGCCGTCAAGCGGGACGCGGTACGCGACGGCCGGTGGGTGGGGGTGCTCGCGGGTCGCGACTCCGCGGCTGTGGCGGGCCTCGACTACGGCGGCAGCGTACGCGCCGACGGGTGGGCCCGGCTGCCGATGGTGCGGATGACCAACGTGGGCCTGGAACCCGGTCCGCACACCCTGGAGGAGATCATCGCGGCCACCGACGACGGCGTGCTGATGGACCTCAACCGATCCTGGTCGATTGACGACAAGCGGCTCAACTTCCAGTTCGGTTGCGAGATCGGCTGGGAGATCAAGAACGGTCGGCGAGGGCGGATGCTGCGCAATCCGACGTACACCGGGATCGGGCCGCTGTTCTGGCGTTCGATGGACATGCTCTCCGGCGAGACGGTGCCCTGGGGGACCCCCAACTGCGGTAAGGGCCAGCCGGGCCAGATCGGGCACACCGGCCACCCGGCCGCGCCGGCCCGCTTCCGCAACGTCCGGGTGGGGGTATCAGCGTGAGCGCGAGGAGTGAGCCGGTTTTGCGAGCCCCGCAGTCGCGAACGAAAGGCGGCCCAGCGTGAGCGCGAGGAGTGAGCCGGTTTTGCGAGCCCCGCAGTCGCGAACGAAAGGCGGCCCAGCATGAGTGAGTTGGATCTGGCGGGGCAGGTCGTCGAGTTGGTGCGGCGGCTCGGTGGCCCGGCCGTGCAGGCCGAGGTGGTGGCGACGCGGGCCGATCTGGCGCTCACCCGCTTCGCCAATTCGGCCATTCACCAGAACGTGTCCGAGTCGACGGTCGGCGTCCGGCTGCGGCTGCACGTCGACGGTCGCACCGTCGCCGGTAGCGGCAGCATCGTCACCCCTGACGGGCTGCAGGCGCTTGTCGAGCGGACCTTGGCCGCGACACGCCTCGGTCCGCTCGACCCGGGTTGGCCCGGCCTGGCGCCGCCCACGCCCGCGCCGGTCGGGCCGCCCGTCGACGAGGCGACCGCCCACGCCGAGCCGGACCAGCGGGCCGACCGGGTGGCCGCGTTCGTGGCCGCCGCCGGGCCCCTCACGACGGCCGGATACTGCCGTACCGCGCACCGCTCGTCGGCGTTCGCCAACTCGGCGGGGCACAGCGCGTACGGCCGGTCGGCGGAAGCGGCGATGGACGGCATCGCCCGCCGCGACGGCGCGGACGGCGTCGCGCGGCACAGCGCGGACCGACTGTCCGACCTCGACGGGGCCGAGTTGGGGGCGCAGGCCGCCGCGAAGGCGCAGGCGGCAGCCGATCCGGTCGAGTTGCCACCGGGGCACTACGAGGTGGTGTTCGAACCGGCCGCCGTGGCGGACCTGTTGCAGAACCTTTCCTGGTACGGCTTCAACGGCAAGCGGTACGCCGAGCGGCAGTCCTTCGCGGAGCCGGGGGCGGCCCAGTTCGACCCGCTGGTGACCCTGGTGGACGATCCGCTCGGCGCGTCCGGCCTGCCCTTCGACGCCGAGGGCACCGGCCGGCGGGCGGTGACCCTGGTCGAGGCGGGCACCACGCGGGCCGTCGTACACGACCGGCGGACCGCCGCCGACGCGGGCGCGGAGTCCACCGGCCACGCGATCGCGGGCGGCGCCACCTGGGGCCCGATGGCCCGCAACCTCCGACTCTCGCCTGCGGTGGCCGGGCCGGCCAGCGCGGTGGGCCGGAACACCACGGGTACGGCCGCCGGCGCGGTGGTCGACGCGGACACGGCGGCGCTGGTCGCCGGAGTACGACGAGGGCTGCTGGTCAGCGACCTCTGGTACACCCGTGTGCTCGACCCGAAGAGCCTGGTCGTCACCGGGTTGACCCGCAACGGAGTGTGGCTGATCGAGGACGGCACGGTCGTCCGGGCGGTCCGCGACCTGCGGTTCACGGAGTCGTACCCCCGGGCGCTCGGGCCGGGCGCGGTGCTCGGGCTGGGTTCTCGGACGGTGCGCCAACCGGACCGGGTGGACGGTGCCTGGTGGGCGGCGCCCTCGGTGCGGCTGGCGTCCTGGCACTTCACCGGAGGCGCGTCGGGCTGAGGACCGCGACGGTCCGCCCGCCTCGGCGTTTCAGCAGGCCAGACACACGGGACACTCCCTTGCGCGGACGGCTCGCAAAGATCGGCGTAACGTGTGTCACTTAGCTGCGTCGGTCGATCCGGCGTGGTCGTTGGTGTGCGCATGACGTGGCAGCGGGTGCGGGTTCGCCGGTCCGCGTGCCGACCGGAGACAGCTGCCCGCCCGTACGGGCCCGTCGAGGAGACGACTCGAATGACTTCAACGGCAACGAGGCCGCGGGGGGCGCGGGCGCGCGCCGCCATCACGGCGAAGACGTTGCGTACCGACCGATGGTGGTTCGCCCCGCTGATCACGGTGATCGGGCTCGGCGCCTGGGTGGCGTACGCGACGGTCCGGGTGTTCATGCACAAGTGGTACTGGGTGGACCAGTTCCACTACCTGACCCCGTTCTACTCCCCGTGCGTGACCGACCGGTGTGTCGAGCAGGCCTCGCACTTCGGTCGGTTCCTGCCCGGCTGGTGGATCATCCCGGACGCCGCGCTGACCCTGCCGTTCCTGCTGCTGTTCCGGCTCACCTGCTACTACTACCGCAAGGCGTACTACCGGTCCTTCTGGCTGTCGCCGCCGGCCTGCGCCGTCCCGGACGGTCACAAGGAGTACGGCGGGGAGACCCGTTTCCCGCTGCTCGGTCAGAACCTGCACCGTTACTTCTTCTACGCCGCCGCGATCATCTCGCTGATCAACACGTGGGACGCGATCCTCGCGTTCCACTCGCCCAAGGGCTTCGGCTTCGGGCTGGGCAACCTCGTCCTGCTGCTCAACGTGGTGATGCTCTGGGCGTACACGATCTCCTGCCACTCCTGCCGGCACATCATCGGCGGCCGGCTCAAGCACTTCTCCAAGCACCCGGTGCGCTACCGCGCGTGGACCTTCGTCTCGGCGTTGAACGTCCGGCACATGCAGCTCGCCTGGATCACCCTCGGCACCCTCGCGCTGACCGACTTCTACGTGATGGCGCTGTCTGCCGGCTGGTTCAACGACCTGCGGTTCATCAACTAAAGGGCCCCTGACATGACCACTACCACTCGTATCGAACGACACCACTACGACGTCGTCGTCATCGGGGCCGGCGGCGCCGGTCTGCGCGCGGCCATCGAGGCCCGCCTCGCCGGCAAGAAGACGGCGATCATCTCGAAGTCGCTGTTCGGCAAGGCGCACACGGTGATGGCCGAGGGCGGCGCCGCCGCCGCGATGGGCAACGTCAACAGCCGTGACAACTGGCAGGTGCACTTCCGCGACACCATGCGCGGCGGCAAGTTCCTCAACAACTTCCGGATGGCCGAGCTGCACGCGAAGGAGTCGCCGCAGCGGATCTGGGAGCTGGAGACGTACGGCGCGCTCTTCGACCGTACGAAGGACGGCAAGATCTCCCAGCGCAACTTCGGTGGGCACGAGTACCCCCGACTGGCGCACGTCGGCGACCGGACCGGCCTGGAACTGATCCGCACCCTCCAGCAGAAGATCGTCTCGCTGCAACAGGAGGACAAGCGCGAGTTCGGCTCGTACGACGCCCGGATCAGGGTCTTCTCCGAGACGACCATCACCGAGCTGGTGCTCGACGGCGACCGGGTCGCGGGCGCGTTCGGCTACTACCGCGAGTCCGGCGAGTTCATCCTCTTCGAGGCGCCGGCGGTGGTACTGGCCACCGGCGGCGTCGGACGCTCCTACAAGGTCACCTCGAACTCCTGGGAGTACACCGGGGACGGCCACGCGCTGGCGCTGCGCGCCGGGGCGACGCTGATCAACATGGAGTTCCTCCAGTTCCACCCGACCGGCATGGTCTGGCCGCCCTCGGTGAAGGGCATCCTGGTCACCGAGTCGGTCCGTGGCGACGGTGGTGTCCTGAAGAACTCCGAGGGCAAGCGGTTCATGTTCGACTACGTCCCCGACGTCTTCCGCAAGCAGTACGCGGAGACCGAGGAGGAGGCGGACCGCTGGTACACCGACCCGGACAACAACCGGCGTCCACCGGAGCTGCTGCCCCGCGACGAGGTGGCCCGCGCGATCAACAGCGAGGTCAAGGCCGGTCGGGGCTCCCCCGCCGGCGGTGTCTTCCTGGACATCGCGAGCCGGCGCTCGTCCGACGAGATCCGCCGCCGGCTGCCCTCGATGTACCACCAGTTCAAGGAGCTGGCCGACGTCGACATCACCTCCGAACCGATGGAGGTCGGGCCGACCTGCCACTACGTGATGGGCGGAGTCGAGGTGGACCCGGACTCGGGCGCCGCGTTCGGCCACGTACGCGGTCTGTTCGCCGCCGGTGAGGTGTCCGGTGGCATGCACGGCTCCAACCGCCTCGGCGGCAACTCGCTGTCCGACCTGCTGGTGTTCGGCAAGCGGGCGGGTGGGCACGCGGCCAGCTACGCCGACGGGCTGTCCGCCCGACCGAAGGTGGCCGTCGACGCCGTCGAGGCCGCCGTGGAGACCGCACTCGCCCCGTTGCAGCGGGACACCGGCGAGAGCCCGTACACCCTTCAGCAGGACCTCCAGGCGGTCATGGGGGATCTGGTCGGCATCATCCGGCGCGAGGGTGAGCTGGCCGACGCGCTGGTGCGGCTGGCCGAGTTGCGCGAGCGGGTGGCCAAGGTGAGCGCGGCCGGCGGCCGGCGCTACAACCCGGGCTGGCACCTCGCCCTGGACCTGCGCAACATGCTTGTCGTCTCGGAGTGCACCGCGAAGGCGGCGCTGGAGCGGCAGGAGTCGCGCGGCGGGCACACCCGCGAGGACTATCCGGCGATGGAGCCCAAGTGGCGGCAGGTCAACCTCGTCTGCTCGCTGGACGGCGACACCGTGCAACTGACCCGTAAGCCGCTGCCGAAGATGCGGCCGGAGTTGATCGGCCTCTTCGACCGTGCGGAGCTTTCCAAGTACCTCACCGACGACGAGCTGGCCGACTTCGACGCCCTCGTCGCCGACGCTGGAGAGGCGGACAACCGATGAGCGCGAAGCGTCAGTTCCGGATCTGGCGGGGCGACGAGACCGGCGGCGACCTGCAGGACTACATGGTGGAGGTGAACGAGGGCGAGGTCGTCCTCGACGTCATCCACCGCCTCCAGGCGACCGACGCGCCCGACCTGGCCTGCCGGTGGAACTGCAAGGCCGGCAAGTGCGGCTCCTGCTCCATGGAGATCAACGGCAAGCCCCGGCTGGGCTGCATGACCCGGATGTCGACCTTCGGCGACGACGAGACGGTCACGGTCACCCCGCTGCGTACCTTCCCGGTCATCCGGGACCTGGTCACCGACGTCTCGTTCAACTACGAGAAGGCGCGGGAGACCCCAGCGTTCGCCCCGCCGGCGGACGTCGCCCCGGGTGACTACCGGATGCAGCAGGTCGACGTCGAGCGCTCGCAGGAGTTCCGCAAGTGCATCGAGTGCTTCCTGTGCCAGACGGTCTGCCACGTGATCCGTGACCACGAGGAGAACAAGCAGGCGTTCTCGGGGCCGCGGTACTTCATCCGGGCGGCCGAGCTGGACATGCACCCGCTGGACGCCCGGACCGACCGCAAGGAGTACGCACAGGCCGAACAGGGCCTCGGTTTCTGCAACATCACCAAGTGCTGCACCGAGGTCTGCCCCGAGCACATCAAGATCACCGACAACGGGATCATCCCCATGAAGGAACGCGTCGTCGACCGCAGGTACGATCCCCTTGTGTGGCTTGGTAGCAAGATCTTCCGTCGGGGCGAGACGCCCCAGACCAGCGTGACCACCGCCCGTCAGGGCTCGGCGAACCTGCCGGGTACGAGCCGAGGCGGCGTGCACTCGCACGCCGGCGGCTCGCACGACCCGCAGGCCGAGGCGCAGGCGCAGTCCGGCGTCAACTGGGACCGGGAGGTGCCCCACCCGACCGCTCCGGCGGTCGACGACCGGGGCAAGCTGCCGCTGACGGAGCTCACCTTCGACCGGCCCGCCGCGCCGTCGCCCTTCGGCGACGACGTGACCTTCCCGCTGCCTCCGGAGCACCTCAACTTCGCGCACCCGGACCAGGACGACAAGCACTAAAAAGACCACCGGATACGAGGGCTGTCGGCAATGCCGACAGCCCTCGCCCCATTTCCCCCGCCCTTGACCTCGTTGATCATGAAGTTATTGCCCTTCCCGCCGGCGCGTCGTGGCAATAACTTCATGATCAACAGGGCTCGGCGAGGGTCGGGGCCGGGGGCCCGGGGTTAGGGGGTTTTTAGGTGGGGGCTTAGGGCGGCCACGATGGGGGCGTCGGCGGGGAGCCAGGTGACCGAGTCCAGTTCGTCGGCGGTCAACCAGCGCAGCGCCTGGTGCTCCAGCGCCTGCGGCTCGTCACCGTGGAGCAGGCGGGCGGCGTACACCTTCAGCACCGAGCGGCCATGGGCCATCCGGACGTTGCGGCCGACCCGAACACCGATCTCGACGCGTACGGCCAGCTCCTCGGCGCACTCCCGGATCAGCGCCTCGGTCTCGCCCTCCCCCGGCTCGACCTTTCCACCAGGGAACTCCCACATGCCGGCCACCTCCGGCGGGGCGGAGCGCGCACAGGCGAGCACCCGTCCGTCCCGGATGATCGCCGCTCCCACGATCACCTTCAGGTCTCGTCGGGGGGCCTGCCCGTCACCATTAGCCCGTTCGGTCTGCACGGGCGTCCACGGTGCCAGATCAATCGGCGGTTTGGGTACCGACACCGTCCGCTAGGCCAATAGAACACGGAAGTGTGGGCGTGGACACCCCTACCGAGCGACGACAGACTAGAAGGCACCGACAAGACACGGGATGGCGACGATTTGGCCACAAGCCGGCAACGGCGCTTGGGGGGTGCGGTAATGCGCGTGCTGTTCAGCAGCCGAGCCAAACACGACTACCTTTCCGACGCGTTGACCTTGCTATCTGGTTGGACGCGGGACGGTGAGCAGATCCGGCGCAAGCTGGTGATCGACGATACCCAACACGCGGCCCTGACTGAACGGGTCAAGGTCGTGGCGGACGCCCTGCACCTGCGTCCCGAGATAAGCCGCCGGTCCGACAGCACCCTGATCCGGGTGGGGCACGGTAACGGTGAGCCCCTGACCGAGGGTGAGGTCCTGCTGGCCGCCCGCATTGAGGACGCCTACCGGGCGGTCACCGAGTCCTGACGAGCCGGCGCGGTGGCACCCGTTTCCTAACCTGGATCGCATGGCGAACATCGCGTACGACCGCAAGGAGCAGGTCCAGCAGATCGAGAGTGGGCTGCTCGACGGCGAGCAGATCATCGCCGTCTACGACGCCGTCGGCACCGGCACCGGGTTCATCGGGCTGACCGACCGGCGCGTGATCATCCAGGACCGCTCCTTCGTCGGTAAGCGGTATGCGATCACCAGCATCCCGTACTCGAAGATCACCAGCGTGAGCGTGGTCAGCAACAAGTCCTGGGGTGGGTCGTTCTTCTCCACCGGCGCGATCGCGATCCACGTCGGCACGCACACGTACGAGGTGGAGTTCCGCGGCGCGCAGAAGAGCCACCACGTGCACAACGTGATCCTGCACCACATCTCCTGACGATCTTTCCGACCGGGAGCCCGGCGGGCGTAAATGCCTTGCCGGGCTCCCGGCGTCTCTGGTGTCCTCGGTGCACAGCCACCCGAAGGGAGCAGTGCCATGCCCAACACGACGAAGTCCCCCCGACCGAACGTCATTCGACTTGAGGAAACGAGGCTTCGTGAGCAGAACTGCTCTCCAGAGGACGCGCGTCACTGAGCACAACCCCGGAGGCCGCTGATGTCGGTCCTCGACGATCCCGGCCTCTTCGGCCGGCTGTGGGCTGCCGGATACGACAGCCCCGGCAACCCCGACCCGGCGCCCGCCGTGGACTTCCTGGCCGATCTGGCCGACGGCGGTCCGGTCCTGGAACTGGCGATCGGCACCGGCCGGGTCGCACTGCCACTGGCCGAGCGCGGCCTCAGCGTGCACGGCATCGAGGCGTCCGAGGAGATGCTGGCGCTGATGCGGGCCAAGCCCGGTGGCGACCAGATCCCCACGGTCGTCGGTGACATGGCGGACGTGGGCGTAGAGGGCCCGTTCCGCCTGGCGTACCTGGTCTTCAACACGCTGTTCAACCTGGTGGACGCCGAGCGGCAGGCGGACCTGTTCCGGAACGTCGCCCGGGTGCTGTCGCCCGGCGGGGCGTTCGTCATCGAGACGTTCGTTCCCGACGAGCGCGGTTTCGACGCGGACGAGCAGATACAGGTCCGCGAGGTGACCGAGGACTCCGTGACGATCCGAGTGCACCGGTACGACCGGCCGGCGCAGCGTTTCATCCGCCAGACCATCACCTTCGACGACAACGGCGTGCACCTGAAGCCGTTCGGCATGCGGTACGCGTGGCCGCACCAGATCGACGAGATGGCGCGGCAGGCGGGACTTGCGCTCACCGAGCGGTACGCCGACTGGCACCGGCAGCCGTTCACGGCGGAGAGTCAGTCACACATCTCCGTCTACCGAACGCGGTAACGGTCGGTCGACTCGGGTTCCGCGTAGGCGTCCACGGGGGACCCGAGCCGATCCCGACACCCGAACGAGCGCGTTGCGCGCTGGGCTGATTCTGCTGGCAGCAGTACCTGCTGGCGGATGACTTCGATGCCCGGTCGACTGCTCTCATGCCTCGTTTTCCGCGTACCTCGCCGTACTGGCCGGTGGTCAGTCATCCCCTGCTGCGACGCGTACTGCCCGGGTTGGCCGTGTCCGCTCTCGGCGACGGCATGGCGGTGGTCGCGGTGCCCTGGCTGGCCCGGCAGCTCGCACCGACCGATCAGCACGGTCTCTGGATCGCGGTCGCCGTGGCCGCGTACACCCTTCCCAGCGCTGTCGGAACGGTGGCCTTCGGTCGGCGGCTGCGCGGGCGCGGCGGCGCCCAGCTCGCCGGGTGGGACGCGATCCTGCGGGCCGCCGCGCTCGCCGCGATCCCGATGGCGTACCTGACCGGCACGCTGACGATCGGGCTGTACGCCGTCCTGCTCGCCGCATCCGCCCTCCTGCACTCGTGGGGTTCGGCGGGGCGGTTCACCCTGATCGCCGAGTTGCTGCCCCAGCGACACCATCTGCCGGCGAACGCGGTCCTCACCACCATCTCCGGCTTCGCCACCATCGTCGGTCCTCCGCTGGCCGGCATCCTGATCGGCTGGGTGGGGGCGGTGTGGGTCATCGCCGTCGACGCCGCCACCTTCGCGGTGCTGGCGCTCACCTATCGGCTCGCGCTACCCGCCACCGGAACAATCCGTCGGTACGAGCCCAGCGCCCCGCGTACCGCAGGTTTCGCGTTCATCCGCCGTCAGCCCACACTGCTGGGCCTGCTGGTGCTGAGCGTCGCGTTCTTCTTCCTGTTCGGCCCGGTGTACGTCGCCATGCCGTTGCACGTCACCGACGACCTGCGAGGTTCCGCGACGCTGTTCGCCGTGTACTACACCGCCTTCGGCATCGGTGGCCTCCTCGGCGGTGTGGTCGCCGGCCACCTCCGGCACTGGCCGCTGCGCACGACGATCATCGGGATCGTCATCGGGTTCGGCGTCGCGATGCTGCCACTCGGCGTGGGAGCGCCCGTCGTCCTGTCCCTGCCCGCGTTCGCCCTGGCGGGCCTGATCTGGGCGCCGTACATGTCCACGTCGATGGCGCTGTTCCAGCGCAGCGCGTCGACGGAGCAGCTCCCCTCCGTACTCGCCGCGAACAGCGCCGTGCTTGTGCTCACGGTGCCTCTGGGCACCATGCTCGGCGGCCCGCTGGTCGGTGCCATCGGTCCCCGCCCGACGCTGCTCCTTTCCAGTACGGCGATTCTGGCACTCGGGCTGGTCGCGGCAGGGTTCGCAATGCTGCGGCGGACTACACCAGGTCCCGTCAGAGTGCCGCGCCGGTCCAGCTCGTGGCGCTGGCGCTCATACGGCGAGCGCGAGGCCGAGGCCGATCAGCACTGACGCGGCGGCACCCATTCCGAAGACCCGCCTGCTCCGAGGCCGCATGCCCCAGCTGTTGTCCAGGAACGGCACGCGCTGGCCGCTGATCCTGCCGCGCAGCCACCTCGCGCTCTGGAACAGCAACGTCCAGACCAGGGCGGCCCCGAACGAACCGACCAGGCCGGCGACCAGCGCTTCGCCAACCGGGGTGTGGGCGGCCAGCCGGTAGGCGTCCGAGGAACGCCGGTCCTTGCGGAAGATGGTGGGAACCTGGCCCGCCAGCACGAGGCCAGACAGCGCTACCAGGGTGAGCCAGGGCTGCCGCATCGGCGGCGCGTCGACCCGTGCCGAGTCCGCAAAGAGGAAGAGGATGAACGACCCGAATGGCAGCCAACTCAGCACGACGACCAGCGGCAGCCAGATGCCGGACATGACATCGACCAGCACGACCATCAGATCGTCACCGACGAGCATGCCGGCACCGAAGATCGCGAACCACAGCACCAGGTAGGCGAAGCCGAACCGTCGTAGATCCTGAGGCGTCACGGTCGTGGAGTGTATTCAGCAGCGGCGACAGGTCAGCCGCCGGCGTGGCGCCGGATCGTGGAACCCGTGCGGCCCCGACGGCGACCGTCAGAGTCGGCGGGCGCGAAGGACACCGGTCAGCATGGGCAGGGTGAAGTCTCCCTCGGCGGTCTCGGCCCTTCCGCCCAGGAACTCGCGGATCCGGTCGAGCGTGGCCGTCCGCTCCGGTTCCGGCATCACCAGCAACCCGGCCCGGGTGGCGAGCGTCGCGACCAGGGAGTCGACGCTCCGGCGCTGCCCGTGGGGGAACTCGGCCTGCTCGGGCGTACCGAACCGGTCGGCAGTTCCGTTGTCCGGCGTGAGCAGGCCTGCCGTAGCCGCGCGCCAACTGCTCAAGGTGTCACGCGGGCCGATGGCCGCGGTCCCGCTGACCTGTTCGAGGGCTGCCACCCAGTCCACCCGGTCGTCCATCACGTTCCACAGACCGGCCAGGATGCCGCCGGGCGTCAGGACCCGGGCGATCTCCGGCCCCGCGACGGTCATGTCGAACCAGTGCAGGGCGTTGCCGGCCAGCACCGCGTCGACGGACGCGTCCGGAAGGGGGATCGCCTCCGCGCTGCCGGGGAGGGCCCGTACGGTCGGCAACGCCCGGCCCAGCTCGGTGAGCATCGCCGGGTCGGGCTCCACCGCCACGACGTCGACACCGAGCGCGACCAGCGTGGCGGACAGTTTGCCGGTGCCGGCGCCGAGATCGAGGACTCGCGAGCCGGGCGCGACCTCGAGCGCCCACCGCGCCGCGGCCTGCGCGTAGTCCGGGCGATGCCGGGCGTACGCGGACGCCGCCGAACCGAACGACGAGCTGAGCACCATCGATCCCACCGTCCTTCGACTGTCGGTGTCCGCATCATCCCTCGGATCCTGGATGTCGGGGTGTCCCGATCGGCCGGACACCCCGACATCCAAGACGCCGGAGGCGCAGATCTGCCGTGGTCAGCAGCAGCGTGAGCCGACTCCGCTGGCCACCGACTCGGTGTCGGTCGTCGTGGTGAGCGTGTCGGCGTCCGCCTTGACGGTGTAGACCTCCCAGCGCTCGTCACCGGGGCCGCGTACCCAGACCTTGTCCTGCAGGGCATAGCAGCACTCGGTGTCGTTCTCCTCCAGCGTGATCAGGCCGGAGTCGGTGAGGCGTCTGGTGGCGGCGGTGACCTCGTCGGTGCTGAACACCTCGACACCCAGGTGGTCCAGCGCGGTGGGCTGGTCGGCCTCGCCCTCGATGAGGACGAGCTTCAGCGGCGGGTTCTCGACGGCGAAGTTGGCGTAGCCGGGCCGGCGCTTGGCCGGGCCGACGCCGAAGAGCTTTGAGTAGAACCCGATCGAGCCTTCGAGGTCGGAGACGCGCAGAGCGAGTTGGACGCGGGACATGGGACACCTCCTGCTGGGACGGACTGCTGTCTAGACAGATTTCGAAGCAGCCGCACCACCGTCGCAGCCTGATTCGACGCCTGTCAAGATAGATGGGTGCCGAAACAGAATCTGCCGGTCGTAGACCTGCAAGCGGTAGCCTGCTGCGCGCCGTTGGCGGTCCGCCCGATGGACGCCGAGCAGGCGGCGGTCGTCGCGCCGATGTTCAAGGCCCTCGGTGACCCGGTCCGGCTGCGACTGATGTCGATGATCGCCTCGGTGCCGGAGATATGCGTGTGCGACCTGACCCCGGCGTTCGACCTGTCCGGGCCGACCATCTCCCACCACCTCAAGGTGCTGCGGGAAGCCGGTCTCGTCGACTCCGAACGTCGTGGCACCTGGGTGTGGTACCGGGTCGAGCCCGAGGCGTTCCGTCAGCTCGGCGTACTGCTCGACCTGCCGGCCGCCGCTCCTGCCACCCCGTGAGCCGGCCGGCCCGACTCCCCTGGGACGCCGCCGATCAACGCTCTCTGTGGAACTCGATCAGGTCGCAACTGTCCGGGTCGCCTTCGAATCGGTACAGCCAGGACTCGCCCCCGTCGCCGGAGATCCACATCTGGTGATCGCCGAGCCGCACATCCTCGGTGGTCGGCGAATCGAGGTCGAGAGTCCACATGCCCTCTTCCGCCTCGCCCGGGACCTCCGGCGACAGGTTGCTGGCGGTGTAGTGCCCGTCTCCGGTCAGCTCGATGCGTCCGCCTCCGGAACCGGTGTAGACACCTTCCAGGTCGGCCATGCTGATGTCCTCGGACGGCCGGGGCGCGCACGGGAAGTAGCGGGAGCAACCGGCGACGGGCATCGGCACGAGCAAGCTGATCGCCAGTGCGGCGGTGAGTCGCAGGCCTCTTCCCATCACAGGCTCCGTCCTGCCCGACGGACAGGAGGCCGGGCGAAAGTGGACTCTAGCGAGCCCGAGCAGCAGGAGCATCCGGGCTCGCACCCGCAGGCGGCGGGGTTATCGCGCGGCAAGGTAACTGGGGTCGAGCTGTTGATGGGCACCGCGCAGCAGGTGTCGCCACGCCACGCCTCGCCATCAGGCTGACCTCGCTTGATGCGTGACAAGATCGGGACGTCCGGTGGCAGTAGCGGGACGGAACCCGGCACCGGGTTGCGGCAGGATGCATGCATGCACAGCGATCACCAAAAGGCGGAAGACCTGTACGCCGAAGTGGCAGCCTCAGGCAGTCTTGCCGCCGCTCTCGATGCCGTCGCTGTTCAGCACGGTCTATCGCTCGGAGGGGTTCACGCGCTGGAAACGTCCTCGCCGCTGACATCAGCAGTTGTCCCGAGTGGAGTTGCGGTTCGTGACGATCTCGCGGTGATTGCGAGCACCGACGAACGCCGCTTCGGAATCGGGGGGTGGGGGCAGGGAATCCAGTTGATCGCCGGTGACAGCGGCGACCTGGTCGAGGTCGTCCGAGCGGCGCACAGTTGGCGTGCCGGCGTGCCGTTGCACGACATCAGGCGCACGGTGCCATTTGTAGCGCTGACCCGTCGGGGCGAGGTCGTCGAGCAAGGCCCGGCGCAAGTGGTAGCGGCCGAGTGGCAGTGGCTTCGACAAAGGGCCGGAGAGACCGATTGGCCGAATTACCGGGCGCTGATCGAGGCAGCCTACAACGAGCCGAGACTACGGCAGCTGTATCCGTACACCAGCCACTCCGTCCTGAACTTCTCCGCCACCACGGGATATCCGTTCTCGCCCAGCCCGGTCAGTCTCAGTGCCCATGGTTCGCGCTCAAACTTTCGGGTCTCGGGCCGCGCCGAGGTTCTCGGAGAGACAGCCACCGCCACAGAGGCCGTCACGCTCGCTGTTGCCCACGTCCCGGCTGACCTCGGCCCGGCCGTCGCTGGAAAATACGAGGCGTAAGCGTCGAAGTGGGGCTGCCCCAGGACCAGGTGCCAACCCTCTTGACCCGCCAGGACAGGTCAGACTCAGACGTTGAAGCGGAACTCCACGACGTCGCCGTCCTGCATGACGTACTCCTTGCCCTCGATGCGGACCCTGCCCGCCGCCTTGGCCGCCGCCATCGAGCCGGCCTCGACCAGGTCGCCGTAGGAGACCACCTCGGCCTTGATGAAGCCGCGCTGGAAGTCGCTGTGGATGACACCCGCGGCCTCCGGCGCGGTTGCGCCGGTCGGAACGGTCCAGGCTCGTGCTTCCTTGGGGCCGGCCGTGAGGTACGTCTGGAGCCCGAGCGTACGGAAGCCGACGCGGACGAGCTGGTTGAGGCCGGGCTCGTTCTGGCCGATCGACTCCAGCAGCTCGCGGGCCTCCTCCTCGGGCAGGTCCACCAGCTCGGATTCGATCTTGGCGTCCATGAAGACAGCCTCGGCGGGGGCGACCAGGGCACGCAGTTCGTCGAGGAACGCCTCGTTCGCGAGTTCGGCCTCGTCGACGTTGAAGACGTACAGGAACGGCTTGGTGGTGAGCAGGTGCAGCTCGCGCAGGTGCTCCAGCTCGATCTTCGCGGCGGCGGCCCCGGAGTAGAGGGTGGTGCCGCCGTCGAGCACCTCGATGGCCTGCTTCGCGGCGGCGACCGCGGCGGACCGGTCCTTGCGGAGCTTGGCCTCCTTCTCCAACCGGGGCAGCGCCTTGTCCAGGGTCTGCAGGTCGGCGAGGATCAGCTCGGTGTTGATCGTCTCGATGTCGTCGGCCGGCGAGACCTTGCCGTCGACGTGCACCACGTTCGGGTCGGAGAAGGCCCGGACCACCTGGCAGATGGCGGAGGCGTCGCGGATGTTGGCCAGGAACGCGTTGCCCCGCCCCTGCCCCTTCGACGCGCCGCGCACCAGGCCGGCGATGTCGACGAACGACACCGGAGCCGGCAGCACCTTCTGCGAGGAGAAGATCTCGGCGAGCTTGCCCAGCCGCTCGTCGGGCAGCCCGACCACGCCGACGTTGGGCTCGATGGTGGCGAACGGGTAGTTCGCCGCCAGCACGTCGTTCTTGGTCAACGCGTTGAAAAGCGTGCTCTTGCCGACGTTGGGCAGGCCGACGATGCCGATGGTGAGACTCACGACGAGCCAGCTTACGCCGGTGCCGAGCGGACCGGTCCACGTGGCTCCGATTCCACCGGGCCGAACGCGGCCCTGGTCGCTCCTCAGCGCGTCTGCCAAGGTGGCAGACGTGCCGACGTTGCAGTTCCTCATCATGGTCGACGGCCCGCCGACGGCGGCGGAGCTGCTCGACCTGATCCGAGCCCGGGTGCCCGACGCGAAGCCCTACCGCCGGGACTCGGTCGACGTCCGGGGCAACCTGTTGGAGATCAACACCAACGAGGGCGCCGACCCGCGGCCCGCCACCGACGAGGACGGCTATCTCCACTTCCGGTGGCGGGTGGAGGTGACGCCGATGGACCGGTCGGTCGACGAGGCGCAGCAGATCGCCCTGGCCCGGGAGCTGCTGCGGGCCATCGAGGGGCAGCAGGTGCGGGCGACCGTGTGCGCCGCGTTCGAGGATCGGGTCTGACCGGCGCTCACCGGAGCAGGCGGGGCGCGATGACCTCTTCCCGCACACTGCCGTCCGCGCGACGACTCACCTCGTACGCCGAGACGCCCTCGCGGTCGGCGACCGCCTCGACCAGCCGGGTCCCCCGGTAGACCAGGCCGACGCCGTCGTCGGTGCAGTGGCTGGTCGGCAGCGTCCCGTCGCCGACCAGCTCGTGCATCAGCGGCCGGCGCTGACTCTCGCTGTCGTAGTGCACGCCATTGCCGTACGGCAGCCAACCCAACGCCTCCGTGTAGCCCCGCAGACGGGGCCCGAAGCTGTCGGTGGCGCCGCCCACGTGCCAGCAGATCGAGCCGGCCGAGACACCGGCCAACACCACACCGGCCTGCCAGCACTCGTGCAGGATCTCGTCCAGCCCGTGCACCCGCCAGACCGCGACGAGATTGGCGACGCTGCCGCCGCCCACCCAGATCGCATCCTGTGCGAGCAGGTGGGCTCGGACGTCGTCGACGTTCGGCATCGGGAACAGCGCCAGGTGCGACAGACGGAACCGCGTGTCGGCGAACGCACCGTAGACAGCGGTGAACGAGGTCGGCTGGTCACCGACGGCCTGCCCGAGGTAGCAGATCCGTGGCTGCGGACCGGCCTCGGCCAACTCGGCGGCCAACTCGAAGATCGGGCCGGGACGCAGGTCGGACGGCCCCCGGTCACCACGGAAGAAGCCCATGCTGGTGGCGAGGATGGTGGGTTCGCTGGAGGGCATGAGCGATCCTTCCGTCGGTGTGCTCTGCCCTCCATCCTGCCGTAGTCGATCATTGTCCAAGGGCTGTCCGCGTTCGGGCGCGTCGACCTGCCCGACCTCCGTCGATCTTTCGGCGGGCCATCGGCCCAACTCGCTCAGCCGGCGGGCCGTCGGCTCAACCTGCTCAGCCGGCGCGGCGTTGCCGGGGAATGAGAGGGGGTCGCGCGTTGGCCGGGTCGGCGGTGACGCTCGACGTTCCCGACGGAGACGCCTGCGGATCGGGCCGGCGTCTCGCCGCCGCACCCCCGACGGGAGGCTCGATCTCGGCGGGCAGGTCGTCGAACGGCCGTTCCGACGCGGGCAGTTGCGCGCACGCGGCGCGGGGCAGGGTGAACCGGTCCGCTGCCGCCGGGCCTGCGGAGATCGACTCGCGCAGCATCCAGCGCACCTCGTCCGCCGTCCAGCCGAGGCTGGGCCGGGCCGCGATCTCCCCGATCAGCCGCCGGCCGACGGTCGTGTCGTCGTCGTAGAAACGCATGCACCGGTGATGCGTCCACATGCCGAGCGCCCGCAGACCGGCCTCGTCCAGCGATCGGACCAGCCGGCCGCAGGCGGTGTCGTCGAACGCCTCCGCCTCGTCGGCGGACCGGTCCCGTTCGATGGCGCCGACGGCGGCCGGCGCGACGGCCCGCATCCGACGGTAGAAGGACTGCACCACGGCGCGGGGCAACGGCGGAATCGAGCCGTGTGTCGACGCCGCCACCCAACCCGCAACGCTCGCCATCGCCGCCCCCTTCTTGAGTTGGTGGCGAGACGTTACCCGGGACGCCCGACACTTCCGGGCGGAAATCACCCGCCCCACCTCTCCGCCCTGTTGATCAAGAGGTTCGCGTCACGGGGTACGGCGTGTCGTGACGCGAACCTCTTGATCACCGGGAGAAGCGGGGGCGGAGCGGGGGGCGGAGCGGGGGGCGGAGCGGGGGTGGGGCGCGGGCGGGGCGGGGGCGGGGTGCGGGGGTGGGGTGCGGGGGTGGGCACACTCAGGTCTGATTTCCGCCAGCCGACGGCTTGAGCAGCAGGGCATCATCGATGGCGTGGAGATGGACTTCGAACGGTGCTACCGGGCGGTGGACAGTCGCGACCAGAGGTTCGATGGCTGGTTCTACACCGGCGTGACGTCGACCGGGATCTACTGCCGGCCGTCCTGCCCGGCGGTCACGCCGAAGCGGCAGAACGTCCGGTTCTTCCCGTCGGCCGCTGCCGCCCAGGGCGCCGGGTTGCGCGCCTGCCGCCGCTGCCGGCCGGACGCCGCGCCCGGCTCGCCGCAGTGGGACGTCCGCGCCGACGTGGTGGGCCGGGCGATGCGGCTGATCGCCGACGGGGTGGTCGACCGGGACGGCGTACCGGGCCTGGCCGCCCGACTGGGCTACACCGAACGGCACCTGCACCGGATGCTGCGCGCCGAGATGGGGGCCGGGCCGCTCGCGCTGGCCCGGGCCCAGCGTGCGCAGACCGCGCGGATCCTCATCGAGACCACCGGGCTGGGGATGGCCGAGATCGCGTTCGCCGCCGGCTTCGGCAGCGTGCGGCAGTTCAACGACACGGTCCGCGAGGTGTACGCGAGCGCCCCCTCGGAGCTGCGGACCGCTCACGGCCGACACCTGGCGGCAATCGGGGCGGGGACGATCACGCTCCGGCTGGCGTACCGTCCGCCGCTGCACGCCCACGCGCTGCTGGACTTCCTCGCGCTGCGCGCGCTGCCGGGTGTCGAGGAGGTACGCGACGGGACGTACCGCCGGGGGTTGCGGTTGCCACACGACCCCGGCCAGGTGGCCCTGACCCCGGCGGACGGGCACGTGGCGGCGACGCTGCGCCTGACCGACCTGCGGGACCTCGCGCCGGCGGTGGCCCGCTGCCGGCGTCTGCTCGACCTCGACGCGGACCCGGAGGCGGTCGACGCCACGCTGGCGGCGGACCCGGCCCTGGCCCCGGCGGTGGCGGCCGAGCCCGGCATCCGCGTCCCCCGCGCGGTCGACGGTTTCGAAATGGCGGTACGCGCGATCGTGGGCCAACAGGTCTCGGTGCGCTCCGCGAGAACCACCCTGACCCGCCTGCTGGCCACCCGCGTTGATCATGAAGTTGTTGCCACCGACGACGGCGTGTCGCGACAGCAACTTCATGATCAACGGGGTGACCTGCGGGGGTTTCTTACGCCGGAGGAGGTTCTGGGGGTGCCGGATGGGGAGTTTGGGATGCCGGGGCGGCGGCGGGACGCCGTTCGGGGGCTGGCCCGTGCCTTGGTGGACGGAGGGTTGGACCTCGCGCCGGGGGGTGACCGTCAGGAGACCAGGCGGCGGCTGCTCGCGCTGCCCGGGATTGGGCCGTGGACCGCCGACTACCTCGCCATGCGCGCCCTCGGCGACCCGGACGTCCTCCTCGACAGCGACCTCGCGATCCGCCGGGGCGCGGCGGCGCTCGGTCTACCCCACACGACCCTCGACGCGCACGCCGAACGGTGGCGCCCCTGGCGGTCCTACGCCACGATCAGACTCTGGAGAGCGGCATGAGCATCGACAGCACCGTCCTGACCACCCCGACCGGTCCGCTGAGCATCCTCGCCGACCACGACGGTCAGGTCCTGGCGGCCGGCTTCACCCCCGACCCGGAGGCGCTGCCGCCCCTGATCCACCCGAGTCTGCGAGCGCCGATACGGCAACGCGCCGAGCTCGGGCCGACCACCGTGGCGGTCCGGTCCTACCTGGACGGGGATCTCGCCGCCATCGACTCGGTGCCGGTACGGCAGCACACCGGCGGCGAGTTCATGGCGTACGCCTGGCAGGTGCTGCGGGACGTGCCGCCGGGCGCGCCGGTCACCTACACCGGGTACGCGGCGCTGGCCGGACGGCCACCCGCGGTGCGGGCCGCGGCCGCCGCCTGCGCGCGTAACGCCGCGGCGCTCTTCGTGCCCTGCCACCGGGTGCTGCGTACCGACGGGAGCCTCGGTGGCTACCGCTGGGGGCTGGACGTGAAGAAGTGGCTTCTCGGTCATGAGCGGCGGTTGACGGCAAGCTGACAACTACACGGGCACCCAATGACGCTACCGTCGGGTAGTGCCTGTGGAGAGCGACGGCGACCGGGCCGCCCCGGTCGCCGCGGGCCGCCACCCGGTGCACAACCTCTGGCGGCTGCGTCGCTACCTGCGGCCGTACGCCGCCGAGTTCGTCTGGTTGCTGGTCGCCGGGCTCGCCGGCACGGCCGCCGGGATCGCCGTACCCCTGGTGGTGCAGCGCGTGGTGGACGGGCCGGTGGCCCGCCACGAGCCTGCGGGCCTGCTTCAGCTCGGTGGTCTGGCGCTGCTGCTCGGCGTGGTCGAGGCGGTGCTCATCTTCATCCGTCGATGGGTGCAGTCGTCCTCGGCGGTGGGCATGGAGGCGGCACTGCGCGCCGACCTCTACGCGCACCTGCAACGGCTGCCGGCCAGTTTCCACGACCGTTGGCAGTCCGGCCAACTGCTCTCCCGGATCACCAGCGACCTGTCGGTGATCCGCCGGTTCCTGTCGTTCGGTGTCTTCTTCCTGGTGCTCAACCTGACCACCTACGTGGTGGTGGTGCTGCTGCTGATCCACCTGCACGCGGCACTCGGGCTGCTGGTCGCGGCCAGCGCGGTGCCACTGCTGCTGATCAGCCGCCGGTTCGGTCGGCACTACCACACCGCGTCCCGGCGGATGCAGGACCAGCAGGGCGACGTGGCGACGCTGGTCGAGGAGACCGCGCAGGGCCTGCGCACCATGAAGGCGTACGGGCGAGGGCCGGAGCTGGCCGCCCGCTTCGCCGACGGGGCCCGGACGCTGCACGACACCGGCGTGGGCAAGGGCCGGCTGCTGGCGAACACGGCGGCGCTGCTCGACCTGGTGCCCAACCTGACGCTGGGGGTGGTCCTGGTCGCCGGTGCCGCCGCCGCCGCGCGGGGCGTGCTCACGCTCGGGGAACTGGTGGCGTTCGCCAGCCTCCAACTGATGCTCATCTGGCCGGTGCAGTCGCTGGGCTGGATCATCGCCAACGGGCAGGAGGCCGCCACCGCCGCCGACCGGGTCCAGGAGGTGCTGGACACTCCACCGCAGATCGTGGACGCTCCCGACGCGCTCACGCTCAGCCGGGACGCGGTCCAGGGTCGGCTCCGCTTCGAAGGGGTCGCCTTCCGCTACCCGGGCGCGGCCACGGGCGTCCTGGACGAGATCGACCTGACCATCGAGCCGGGCGAGACGCTGGCCCTGGTCGGTGCCACCGGCTGCGGCAAGAGCACCCTGCTCTCGCTGGTGCCCCGGCTGCACGAGGTGACCGGCGGCCGGATCACCCTCGACGGGCACGACCTGCGCGACCTGCGGCTGGCCTCGCTGCGCCGGCTGGTCGGGGTGGCGTTCGAGGAGCCCACCCTCTTCTCCATGTCGGTGTGGGAGAACCTCACCCTGGGCCGCCCGGACGCCGGCGACGACGAGGTCCGCGCGGCCCTCGCGCTGGCACAGGCCGATTTCGCGTACGACCTGCCGTGGGGCCTCGCCACCCGCGTGGGTGAGCAGGGGTTGTCCCTCTCCGGGGGCCAGCGGCAGCGGTTGGCCCTGGCGCGGGCCGTGCTCGGTCGCCCGGCGCTGCTGGTGCTCGACGACCCGCTGTCCGCCCTCGACGTGCACACCGAGGCGCTGGTGGAGGCGGCGCTACGGCAGGTGCTGCGGGCCAGCACCGCGCTGCTGGTGGTGCACCGGCCGTCGACGATCGCGCTGGCCGACCGCGTCGCCCTGATCGACGGTGGACGGATCGTCGCGATCGGCCGGCACTCGGAACTGCTCGCCACCGTGCCCGCCTACCGGGCGTTGCTCGCCGCCGAGCCGACACCCGCGCAACAGGCTCACCCAGCAGCCGTCGACCCGACACCCGCGCAACAGGCCGCCGCCGTCGATTCAGCCGGAACCGGGCCCGGGGGGTGTCGGGCCGCCGGGGCCCGGCGCGTCCACCTCGGACGGCTGGGGCCTGGTGCGCTCGTGACAACCCCGGAGCAGGCCGATCCGCCTCCCGATGGGGAGCCGGAGCTGGCCCGCTGGCGGGGGACGGCCACCGACCCGGAGGCCGACCGGAGTCGGGCCGAGGAGAACACCCCGGAGGCCGTCGCCCGGCTGCGCCGGCACAGCCGGGCCCTGCTGGCCGACCTGCTGCGCCCGCACCGGGGGCGACTCGCCGCCGCCGTCGGTCTGCTGCTCGCGCAGAACGCCGCCGCGATGGCCGGCCCGTACCTGGTCATGATCGGCATCGATCGCGCCATCGCCCCGCTGCGCGCCGGGAACGCCACCCCGCTGGTCGCCGTGGCCGGGGCGTTCGCCGTCGCCGCCGTGACGGAGTACGCGGCCCGCCGAGGCTTCCTGACCCTCTCCGCCCGCATCGGCCAGGCCGTCCTGCTGGACCTGCGACAGCGGGTGTTCGGGCACTTCCTGCGCCTGTCGGTGGGCTTTCACGAGCGGTACACGTCGGGTCGGATGGTGTCCCGCCTCACCAGCGACCTGGACAGCATCGCCGAGTTGGTCGACGGGGGAATCGACAGCCTGGTGCTGGCCGCGCTGTCGATCCTGTCGGTGGCCGCCATCCTGCTCTGGCTGGACCTGCCACTGGCCGCGGTGACGCTGCTCGCGTTCCCGTTCCTGTTCTGGCTCTCCCGCTGGTTCGCCCGGGCTTCGGCCACCGCCTACCGGCGGACGAGGGAGGCCGTCGCGCTGGTCATCGTGCACTTCGTCGAGTCGATGCGGGGTATCCGGGCGGTGCAGACGTTCCGTCGGGAGCCGCGCAACCAGCGAATCTTCGTGACGCTCGGGGACGACTACCGGCGGGCGAGCCTGCACGCGTTCCGGCTGATCGCCACGTACTCGCCGGCGATCAAGTTGATCGGCAACCTCACGGTCGCGGTCGTGCTCTGTTACGGCGGGTGGCGGGTGCTCGGCGGGCGGACCGAGGTCGGCGTGCTCGCCGCGTTCCTGCTCTACCTGCGACGCTTCTTCGAGCCGATGCAGGAGCTGAGCCAGTTCTACAACTCGTTGCAGTCGGCGACGGCGGCGCTGGAGAAGCTGGCCGGGGTGCTCGACGAACGGCCCGGCGTCGCCGAGCCGGCCTGGCCGGTGCCGCTGCCGCGCGGCCCCGGTCACGGCGAGCTGACCTTCCGGGGCGTCTCGTTCGGCTACCGCGCGAACACCCCCATCCTCGCCGGACTGGACCTGCGGGTGCCGGCCGGGCAGACGGTCGCGCTGATCGGGCCGACCGGCGCGGGCAAGTCGACGATCGCCAAGCTCGTGGCCCGGTTCCACGACCCGGACGCCGGCACGGTCCTGCTGGACGGGATCGACCTGCGCGCGGTGTGCGACGCCGACCTGCGCCGCGCCGTGGTGCTCGTGACGCAGGAGAACCACCTGTTCAGCGGCACGGTGGCGGAGAACATCCGGTTCGGCCGGCCGAGTGCCGACGACGCCGAGGTGCGGGCCGCCGCCCAGGCGATCGGCGCGCACGAGTTCATCGCCGCGTTGCCCGACGGGTACGCCACCCAGGTGCACCGGCGCGGCGGGCGGCTCTCCGCCGGCCAGCGACAACTGGTCGCGTTCGCCCGGGCGTTCCTCGCCGACCCGACCGTGCTGATCCTCGACGAGGCGACGTCGTCGCTGGACGTGCCGACGGAACGGCTGGTGCAGCGCGCGCTCGGCACCATCCTGCGGGACCGGACGGCGCTGGTGATCGCACATCGTCTCTCCACGGTGGAGACCGCCGACCGGGTGCTCGTCGTCGACGGCGGGAAGGTCGTCGAGGACGGCCCGCCGGCCGTGCTGGTCGGGTCCGGCGGCCGGTACGCGGCCCTGCACCGGCAGTGGCGCGACTCGCTCGTGTAGGACCGGCGATGCGCAACTCCGTGGCCCGGCACCCGGCTGATGCCTACGATCGGCAGATGACCGATACGGCGAGGACGGCCCGCGCCGGCGTTCCCGAGCGTCCCAGTCTGGACGGGCTCGAGGAGCGCTGGGCGCAGCGCTGGCAGGAGGAGGGCACGTACGCGTTCGACCGTTCGAAGCAGCGGCCTGACGTGTACTCCATCGACACCCCGCCGCCGACCGTATCGGGCGAGCTGCACATGGGGCACGTCTTCTCGTACACGCACACCGACACCGTCGCCCGCTACCAACGGATGCGGGGCAAGGCGGTCTTCTACCCGATCGGCTGGGACGACAACGGGCTGCCCACCGAGCGTCGGGTGCAGAACGTGTACGGGGTGCGCTGCGACCCGGCGTTGGCGTACGACCCGGTGTGGCGGCCGCCGGCCACCCCGGTCGACGATGCCGCCCGCCGCGACCCGACGCCGATCTCGCGGCGCAACTTCATCGAGCTGTGCGAGCGGCTGACGGTCGCCGACGAGCAGGTCTTCGAGGCCCTCTGGCGGCGGCTCGGGCTCTCGGTGGACTGGTCCCTGACGTACACGACGATCGGCCGGGTGGCCCGCGCCACCAGCCAGCGGGCGTTCGTGCGCAACCTGCGCCGGGGTGAGGCGTACCAGGCGGAGGCCCCGACACTGTGGGACGTCGGCTTCGCCACCGCGGTCGCCCAGGCCGAATTGGAGGACCGGGAACGTCCCGGGGCGTACCACCGGCTGCGGTTCGCCGGGCCCGGCGGGCGCGAGGTGCTCATCGACACGACCCGGCCGGAGCTCCTGCCGGCCTGCGTCGCGCTGGTCTGCCACCCCGACGACGAGCGGTACGCCGACCTGGTGGACGCGACCGTGCGCAGCCCGCTGTTCGACGTCGAGGTGCCGGTGCGCGCCCACCCGCTCGCCGATCCCGCGAAGGGCACCGGCATCGCCATGGTCTGCACGTTCGGCGACCTCGCCGACGTGACCTGGTGGCGTGAGCTACAGCTGGACACCCGGGTGGTGATCGGCCGGGACGGTCGTCTGCTGCCGGAGCCGCCGGCCGGGGTGCCCGCGGCGCCGTACGCGGGGCTGGCCGGGCAGACCGTCAACGGCGCGCGCCGGGAGATCGTCGGGATGCTCGCCGACGCGGGTGACCTGGTCGGCGAGCCGCGTCCGGTGACCCACCCGGTGAAGTTCTACGAACGTGGCGACCGGCCACTGGAGATCGTCTCCACGCGCCAGTGGTACCTGCGCAACGGCGGACGGGACGCCGAACTGCGGGCGACGCTGCTGGGCCGGGGCGCGGAGCTGCACTGGGTGCCGGCGCACATGAAACACCGCTACGACAACTGGGTGGGTGGCCTGACCGGCGACTGGCTGGTGAGCCGGCAGCGCTTCTTCGGAGTGCCGGTGCCGGTGTGGTACCGGCTCGACGACACTGGCGAGCCGGACTGGTCCCACCCTCTCACGCCGGATGAGTCGGCGCTGCCGGTCGACCCGTCCAGTGACCCGGCGCCCGGTTTCGACGAGTCGCAGCGTGGGCGGCCGGGTGGCTTCATCGGCGACCCGGACGTGCTGGACACCTGGGCCACGTCGTCGTTGACGCCGCAGATCGTCGGCGGCTGGGAGACCGACCCGGAGCTGTTCGCGCAGGTCTTCCCGATGGACCTTCGCCCGCAGGGGCAGGAGATCATCCGGACCTGGCTCTTCGACAGCGTGGTCCGTTCGCACTTCGAGCACGGGGTGCTGCCCTGGCGGGACACCGTCCTGTCGGGCTGGATCCTCGACCCGGACCACAAGAAGATGGCCAAGTCCAAGGGGAACGTGGTCACCCCGCTCGCGCTCCTCGAGCAGCACGGCTCCGACGCGGTGCGCTACTGGGCGGCCAGCGGCAAGCCCGGCATGGACCTGGCCTTCGACCCGGCGCAGATCAAGGTCGGCCGCCGGCTGGCCACCAAACTGCTCAACGCGTCGAAGTTCGCCCTCGGCCTGGGCGCCGCGGACGCGCTGCGCGCCGCGGCGACCGCCCCGCTCGACCGCGCCATGCTCGCCGAACTGGGCACGGTGGTCAGCGCCGCGAGCACGGCCTTCGACGGGTACGACCACACGGCCGCCCTCCAGGTGACCGAGGCGTTCTTCTGGCGGTTCTGCGACGACTACATCGAGTTGGTCAAGGAACGGGCGTACGGCACGGGAGCGGCGGCCGACTCGGCGCGGGCGGCGCTGGCCTCGGCGCTGTCGGTGCAGCTACGGCTGTTCGCCCCCGTGCTGCCGTACGTCACCGAGGAGATCTGGTCGTGGTGGCGGTACGGGTCGGTGCACCGCGCGCCCTGGCCCACCACCTACGAGGTGGCCCGCGCGATCGAGGGGGCGGGCGAGCCCGCGCTGCTGCGGCTGGCCGGGGACGCGTTGGGCCAGGTGCGGCGGGCCAAGTCGGAGCGGAAGCTGTCGATGAAGGCGGAGGTGCCGCTGGCCGAGGCGCTGGGCCCGGCGGCGCTGCTGGAGCAGCTCACCCTGGTCGCCGACGACCTGCGGGCGGCGGGCCGGATCGGCAAGCTCGACCTGCTGCCGGACCGCACCCCGGAACTCGTCATCGCCTGCGCCTTCTGACCGGGTCCGCCGCCGCCCACCCCCCGGGGGCGGCGGCGGACCGGCCGTCACCAGCCGCGCAGGAAGCGCAGGCCGAGCAGGAAGGCCACCACGGAGGGCCCGACCAGCAGGGTGATCGCCTGGAGCCGGTACGGCATCCGGTGCCGGGCCAGCTCAGCCGCGTTGCCCAGCACGATGACCCCGGCGACCATCATGAACGCGCCCCACCAGCCCGTCCCCAGGTGGATCACCCGGGCGTGGAGCAGTTGCAGGGTCACACCGACCAGCGCGCCGGTCAGTGCGAGCAGCGCCACCGCGCGGTGCAGACCACGGGCCAGCGGGTGGCCCGCATGCCAGCCGTACGTGCCGGCCACCGCCAGGCAGGGCAGCACCACAAGCAGTGGCCAGCCCTTACCCATCGCACCGAACATCAGCAGCGCGCCCACCACGAATGCCAGTGCCCCGACGCAGGCGACGACGTAACCGGCGAAGGCGCGACCACCGCCGCGGGCCAGCAGCGGGCCGCCGCTGGCCGCGATCAGCGCGGCCGGGATCAGGATGAAGCCGGCCCACCAGTGGAACCGGCCACTGCCCTGGGCGGCCGTCGCGACCGTCGCGGACGCGAGGCCGGCAACGGCCAGGCTGATCAGCCACGCCCGGCTACTGCGGGAGTACGGGTCAGCCAAGGGTCTGCGCTCCGCTTCAACAGTCACGTCCACCAGCCTCGTCGGTGGGACCCGCCCGGTCCATCCGGCCAGCCCTACCCGTCGCCGGAGGGCTGGCCGGACTCCGCACGCCTCAGCTCGTCTCGCCGGCCACGCTGAACGAGCGCAGGCGGTCGATCGCCAGCACGGTGAAGCCGACGCTCACCAGCGCGGTCATCACGCCGGCCACCGGCACCGACACGCTGGTCTCCAGCAGCCCGCTGGGGGCGAGCCGGTCGGCGAGCGCGATCACGTACTGCTGGATGGAGAGCACCTTCGTGCCGCTGACGAAGTTACCCAGCAGCCCCTCCCAGATCAGCACATAGACGAGGCCGAGCAGCACCGGACGCCGGGTGAGGAGGCTGAGCGCCAGGAACAGCGCCGAGTACGCCAGCGCGCCGAGCGCGGACGCGGCGGCGAGCGCCAGTCCGAGGCGTACCGAATCGGCGAGCACGCCCGCGACGTAGAGCGGCACCGCGACGGTGACCGCGGTGACCCCGGTCGCGACCGCGAGCTTCGGCAGCACGATCTGCCAGCGCGGCAGCGGCTTGGTGAGGATGTGCACGACCGTGCCGTCGTCGATCTCCGCGCCCAGCACGCCCGTGCCGATGATCAGGGCCACCACCGGCAGCACCACCGCCAGGCCGAGGCCGACCAGCACCGGCGGGCCCCACTGGCGGGGGTCCACACCCAGCGAACGGCAGAGGACGGCCAGGCCGAGCAGCACTAGCGGCAGAGGGAGCAACAGCAGGAACCGCCGCCGGCCGAACAGCCCGCGCGCGGTGATCCAGGTAATGGTCGACATGTTCTCAGCCTCTTTCGTTCGTGACTGCGGGGCTCACTCGCTGCGCTCGTTCACTCCTCGCACTCACCTCAGGCCTCCACCAGGTAGGAGAAGACGCTCTCCAGGGACTCGTCGGACGGCACCAACTGACGCACCCGGATGCCCTGACGCAGGGCGATCCGGGGCAGCGCCCGGGTGAAGGCGCCGTAGTCGCCGGCGCGCACGGTCAGGCCGGCGCGGTCCAGCTCGACGCCGCTCACCGACGGCTCGGCGATCAGGGCGACGGCCAGCGCCCGGTCGTCGGTCGAGCGCACCGCGAAGACGTGCGGCCGGTTGGTCATGAGCCGGCGGATGGTCCGGAAGTCGCCGGAGGCGGCCAGCCGGCCCGCCACCATCACCTGCACCGTGCCGGAGACCTGCTCGACCTCCTCCAGGATGTGGGAGCTGAACAGGATCGTCCGGCCGGAGTCGCCCAGGGAGTGCAGCAGATCCATCATGTGCAGCCGCTGACGCGGGTCCATCCCGTTGAACGGCTCGTCGAGCAGCAGCACCTGCGGGTCGTGCACCAGCGCCGCGGCCACCCGCGCGCGCTGTCGCATGCCCTTGGAGTACGTGCCGATCCGGCGGTCCTGCGCCGACTCCAACTCCACCAGGTCGATGGCGCGTCGGGCCGCCGCCGCCGGGTCGGCCAGTCGGTGCAGCTTGGCGCTGGCGAGCACGAACTCGTACGCGGTGAGGAAGCTCTGCACCGCCTCCCGCTCGCTGACCAGGCCCAGCCGGCGGTAGACGGCGGGGTTCCGCCAGGTCGGCTCGTCGTCGAGGGTCACCGTGCCGCGCGACGGGGAGAGGAATCCGGCCATCATGTGCAGCAGCGTGGTCTTGCCGGCGCCGTTCGGGCCGAGCAGACCGGTCACCCCGGGGCCGAGGACCATGCTGATGTCGTTGACGGCCACCACGTTGCCGTACCACCGGGACACCCCGGTCAGGCTCAGGGTGCTGCTCATCAGGAGGCGACCTTCCGGTAGCGGGCCAGCAGGAGGGTGGTCGCCCCGGCGACCAGCAGCGCCGCCACCAGGGCGTAGACCGGGCCGAACCCACCGATCGGCAGGCCGCCGCCCTGGTTGTCGGGGACCAGCAGGTCACCGAGCGACCAGATGCCCACCCCCTGGACCAGGGTGGTGGGCGAGGCGAGCCCGGCCAGCTCGTTGGCCGTCCGCGACGGCAGGATGCTCAGCACCCCGACGATCGGGGTGGTCATCAGGAAGACGGCGACCACCCCACCGGCGGCAAACGCGCGCTTGCCGGTCAGCGACGCGACGAGCAGCCCCACCGAGGCGAAGACCACCGCCCACAGCCCGGCGTAGAGCAGGCCGGGGAGCAGGTCGAGCAGCTCGTTCCAGACGCCCTTCAGGCCGTCCTTGGTGGTGAACGCGGCACCCAGGAACATGATCAGTTGCGGTCCACCGAGCAGCAGCCAGAGGCCGGTGATCAGCGCCAGCAGCTTGGCGATCGCGTAGTCGGCGCGCGGCAGGGGGCGGGAGAAGTAGAGCGGCAGCACACCACTGCGCAGGTCGCGGGAGACCAGCTCCGGAGCGGCCACCGCGACGAAGAACAGGACCAGCCAGCTCATCGCGTCGGCGAACTGGGCGTACGTGGCGACCGGTTCACCCAGTTGGCTGCGTACGGCGGCCAGGGCCACCGCGACCAGGGTGACAATGCCGATCACCAACCACGGAAAGATCTTGGCCTTGGCGCTGCGGCCGAGCCCGAAGATGGTGCGCAGCCCGTGCAGGTAGAGCGCGCCGAAGACGTGCCGGCGGCCCAGGCGGGGGCCTTCGTAGCGCTGGTAGCCGATGTCGTGGATGACACCGGCCGGCGCGGACCGGACGGCGGATGACGGCTCAGGCATGGGTGAGCTCCCTCGTGGCGAAGAGTTCGGCCACCCGGTGCCGGCGCTGGTCCAGCCGGTGCAGCGGCAGGTCCAGTTCGGCGACCGCGCCGAGGATCAGGTCGTAGGTGCTGTCGTCGGCGAGCGGTACGAGCAGCAGCCGGCCGTCGCGCGCCACCGGCAGGTCGAGCGCGGTGAGTCGGGCGGCCAACTCCTCGGTGCCCTCACTGACCTCGACGGCCAGCACGTCGGTGGCCGAGGTCATCGCGGAGATGTGGTCGGCCCGCAGCAGCCGGCCACCGTCGATGGCGATCAGCGTGTCGCAGATCCGCTCCACCTCGCCCAGCAGGTGCGAGCACACCAGGACGGAGATGCCGAACTCGGTGCCGATCCGGTGCACCAACGCCAGCATGGCGTCCCGGCCGGCCGGGTCCAGACCGTTGGTCGGCTCGTCCAGCAACAGCAGGTCGGGGTCGTGCACCAGCGCCTGGGCCAGCTTGACCCGCTGCTTCATGCCGGTGGAGTAGCCGCCCACCGGCCGGTAGCGCTCCTCGTAGAGCCCGACGTGACGCAGCGCCTCGGAGGCGCGCTCGCGGGCCACCGTGCGCGGCAGGCCACTGATCCGCCCGAGGTGGGTGACCAGCTCGGCGGCGGACAGGTCGGGTGGGAGGCAGTCGTGCTCGGGCATGTAGCCGACGCGGGCGCGGACCGCCGCCGGTTCGGTCGTCGGGTCGATGCCGAGCACCGAAACCTGCCCGCTCGTCGGGGCGATCAGGCCGAGCAGAATCTTGATCAAGGTGGATTTGCCGGCGCCGTTCGCCCCCACCAGGCCGATGATCCCGGGCTCGACGGCGACGGTGAGGTCGGTCAGCGCGGTGACCCGACCTCCGTACGTCTTGGTGAGCGACTGGGTCGCGATCAGTGTCACCAGGCCAGCGTAGGGAGTCGATGCCCCAGGTCGACACCGGCGCGCCCCCGGCGCTCCCCTGATCCTCGCGGCGCCGTACCCCTAGGTGACTGGTGTTAAACGATGGCTGCCACTGGCGTGGCGGCCATCGCTTTCTGTCTATTTTAGGTAGTTTGTTG